>JALFGI010000315.1 GCA_022777455.1 Clostridiales bacterium
TGCATCTAAAGAACAGTTGCGAGAGATGCAAAGACAATTTGCGGAAACGAACAAACCTAATATAGAGCTTGAATTCCACTACAGCAGGAGAACATGGTATATCGCCCGTTTTGTAAACCGTGGAAGCCTGAGTGCCCAGCATGTTAAAATCAATTTAGATCAGGAATTCATTGACAGTCTTCCGGAAGAGTCAATGAAAAAGGAATTAGAACGGATAAAAGGCAAAGAGTGCATCATAGGCGCCGGACAGCATTATGACTTGTATATCGGCAGCAATCAGCTTCGTGGAAATCCAAACATGAAGCCGCTAACCGGAACTATAGAGTATAAAGCACAAGGTGAAACCTACCATAGCGATCTTTATGTGGATTTGGAGAATTATATGACGTTTTTTTCCTCAACGACCGACGAGGAAAATCTGCTTAAGTCTATGAAAAAGATTGGTGATGAGCTTAAGGGCATACAGCAAATCTTAAGTATCCAAAGCACGAAGAAGAAAGATTCCGAATAAAACATATCTTTTTCAAAAACGAAGGACTCTTGCCGTAATGTGAACGGCTGAAATGAGGTGATTTGCCTGATCGACCGAATAGTATACGAGATTCGTATGGCAATGTCTCACGAACTGTATTTGTCAGCGTTAGCACTTGCGCTGACTTTACCTGACACCTGTGGAAAAGCTGAATATCCCAACGAGGATTACAACGGCGTGCGCTATAAAAACTGGTGTAGCCAATATGTCATTACAGATAGATGTGATTCTCCATACGGATATGATATGCCCTATCTGAACGAGGAAATTATTTATAGTTTGCGTAATTGTCTGCTTCACCAAAGTACACCAAGCGTAGAGCAATCCAAAATTCACGAATCTCGGTGCAAGGTTGATAAATTTGAGCTTGTCATAACCGGAGAAGATGGTGCTAACGGTGATCTGAGCATGGTCGCCTATGGCAAAGATATGAACATAGTGCGGAGAGAACTGAAAGTACATATATCCCACTTGTGCTACATTCTTTGCGCGGCGGCAGAAGACTATTACAAGAACAACAAAGGAAAATTCGATTTTATAAAGTATTCAATCGAAGATGACAGACCAAAAACTTTTTTGTAACGCATACTTTGATTTGAAAGAAACAAAGAACGACTAAGCCAAAGGCACTAACCGTAAAAAAGTTAGTGCCTTGCTTTTTGTTTTGGTGCAAATTTAACTTCTACACAATCTGAGTAGAAGTTATAATCCAACCTCTCATTATAGCCCACAAATCCGTATTTCAATAGGATTAGAACTTGAGTTTCGGTATATCTATATCAGATGGGTGAAGAAATATGGAGTTTATACTATTGACTTGATTGGCGCCGAGGTATATAATATACTGGATAGAAGACTTTGGTTCGGACCACGGTCAGTTTTGATTTTGGAGGAGTAGGATGAAACAGGGAAAACGGTATCAGCGCATGGAGCAGACCCGGGCTCAGGTGCTTCGATACGCGGTTGAACTTTTTCTGGAGCAGGGCTATCAAGAGACGACCCTCGACCAGATTGCCGAGCGGATTGACCGGACAAAGGGCGCTGTGCTTCGCGCATATCCGGATAAGGAGTCCATTCTGTACGCGCTGGTGACCCATATGTTTCGTGTGCAGTTTTCCACAGCACGGTCATTGCTGGGGGAAAAGGCAGATCCGCTGCTGGTCTACTGCGTTGAAACGGCGATGCAGCTGCACATCTGCGAACTTGGCGAACCGCTGCGGGATCTGTATACTTCGGCTTACACCCTGCCTACCACGTCGGATTTTATTTACAGAAGCACCGCGCAGGAGCTGCGGCTGATCTTCGGCAAATATCTTCCGGATGCGGCCCAGAGCGATTTTTATGAGCTGGATCTGGTCTCAGGCGGCGTGATGCGCGGACTGATGGCCCGCAAGTGCGACATGTATTTCACCATTGAAAAGAAAATCACGCTGTTTCTGCGGTGCGTGCTGAAGATTTATGATGTGCCTGCACAGGAACGCGAAACGGTGATTCCTCAGGTGCTGGCTATGGACCTTGCGGCTATGGCGCGCAGCACGGTGGAGAACACAGTGCGGCTGGCTCAGGCGGGCTTCGACATGGAAACGCTCCGGGCTTCGGCTGCGGATGAGCGAAAGGAGGATATGCTGTGAATAATGAATCGGCCCGTCAGGCGGGCGCAACCATCCACACCCCCATATCCCTCATGAACCGCGCCTGTCCCGCGGGAAAGTGCCGCGATTTCATTGCGGCAACAGGCATCTGTTTTCATGAGAAACTGCGAAGCAGCGCTTCCTTTGGGGAAGCCGATCCCACAGAATCAACCGGCTGTTGACGGCAGGAGGATAGAGAATGAAGACATATTTGAAGAGAATCATTTCAATGGTCCTGGTGATTTCCCTGATCACCACCAATTTCGCGGGCTGCGCGAAAAATGGGGACCCGACCCAGGAAACCACCGCGGGGGAAGTGTTTACCTTTGTGCGGGAGCTCACCTGGGAGGAGGCCGGCAAACAGATTGCCGGGATGCTGAGCTTTATTGTGGAGGACGCGGCCGACATTGATCTGACCGCGCATTCGGAGCGCATCAAGAACCTGAGCCTGGAGGATGACAGCATTTATCTTGCCATCCTGGCGGAGAATGGCTATCTGCCCGGGGAACCGGCGCAGATTGATCCCAAAGCCACCATCAGCACCGACGAGTATGTGCATCTGATGGAAATCGCGTTCCCCACCGCGGTGGATTCCCAGGCGGCCATCGACACCCTGAAGGGCGTTTCGGAGCCGGGCAACATCGCCATTCTGGGCGACGATCTTTCCATGGGCACCATGCTGCCGGACCGTCTGGCTGTCGCGGCGGCGCAGAACCTGACTCTGACCGCCGTGAAGGCCGCTGCCCTGTCCCTGAATGCCGGGGCCAGCGTTGATCTGAGCGAAAGCGAGATTGCCCGTGTACACATCCGGGATACCGCGGTGGACGCGGAGGGAAAGAATGAGCCCGACACGATCTACCTCCACATGGATTCCGGCACGCAGCTTCCCGAGGTG
>JALFGI010000339.1 GCA_022777455.1 Clostridiales bacterium
ATGAAACAGGTGGAGCTGCTTGCCAAATTGCAGCTTGCCGGGATCGATATCAGCGTACCCGCGTTGTCCCTGCTGGAAGGCCAGAAACGCCCGGTATCGGATATTGAATTGAATGCCCTGGCGGATATCCTGAATGTATCCGTCAGCTGGCTGCTGGGCAGAGAATGAAAAAACGCCGTCGATGCGAGTTGCGCTCTGACCTGCGTCCCGTCAAGTAGACAGTGAAATAATTAACGAAAAGTTCACAGCGCAGCGGCGCTGTGGCACCCACCAAACCCGTGCACTTGCTGCGGCAAGCACACGGATTTGGTGGGTTTTGTTAAGCAGCTAAAGCCATGGCATGCTTTTCCATAGGTGTGACAATTCCCAAATTCCGTTGGACACGCTGGTTGTTGTAATATGGGATATACGCCTCAATCATTTCAACAAGTTCCTGCCTGGAAGTGAACCTGTTGCCGTAGTACGCTTCCCGCTTGAGAATACCCCAGAATCCTTCCATGGGGCCATTGTCAATGCAGTGAGCCACTCTGGACATACTTTGCGTCATGTGTGCCGCTTCCAGCTTCTGGTGGAATTGACGATTCGTATACTGGAAGCCTCTGTCACTGTGAAATAGCGGGTGGGCGTTTGGATTAGCCTCCAGCGCTTTGTCAAAAGTCTGGAACACAAGAGTATTGTCATTTCGGTCACTGAGAACATAGGAAACGATTCTCCGGTCACACAGGTCCAGAATGGCACTCAGATAGATTTTATGTACCGTGACTCCCTCATACCACTTGAATTCCGTTACATCCGTAAGCCATTTCTGGTTGGGACGCTCTGCATGAAAGTTGCGGTTCAGTATGTTCTCAGCCAGGAACTGTGCGTCTTTTGCGCGGCGGGTACAGCCGTTATTTGTGTACTTAATGGTTGACTTAATACTCTTTTTTTGGCAAATACGGCGGATTCGTTTATCATTTACTTGGATATGGTAATCGTGTTTCAAGTCGTCGTTGATTCGACGATACCCTTTATCCGGGTGCTCCATATGGATGCTTTCCACGATTTCCGCAATTCTTTCGTTTGTTTCTGCCCGCTTGCTTCTTTTCCCCCGCAGCCAGCGGTAGTAGGCTGCTCTGGATACATGTAAGACCTCACAGCACAACTGGATGGGGTACCCTTCTTCTGTGCTGTAGTGCTTTACGGTCTCATACAGAGCCGCCTGTCTCACTTCTGAGAGGCATCCCACCCTTCCAGTTCTCTCACTTTTTTTAGCAGATCTCGCTCCACACGCAACATATAGTTCTCATGCTCCAGCTGAGCGATCCGGATCCGCATTTCCTCTTCTGCCGTCCGCGGAGCCTGTTCTACCAACCGCTTTCCCCGACGGTCCTCCAGGCCGGCAGGACCCAATTCCTTGTATTTTAATGTCCATGAGCGAGCCTGTTGGTAGCTGACATTGTAATTGAGCGCAATCTCCCCGTAGTTGTTTCCGGATTCAAGGCAGGCTTTGGCAATTTCGATTCTCTCTTCCTGTGTGGTTTGCCTGGTGCTTTTCATACGGCTTCCTCCTGTCATCTTTCGACCGAAGTCTTTACCGCTATTATACACCTTTATCCATGCTCTGAGTGTACTATTTGAACGCAATCCGTATTTTGCTGTAATTTCCCGCAGACTGCACTTGCCGGATAGATATTCCTGCACTGCTTCCTGCTTCTTTGAATCACTGTACGCTTGATTCTTTCCAGTGATTTCAAATGCGGTTTCCCCGCCAGCTTGATATCGAGCTGCCCACTCTTTTAGCCCTGTTCTGCTCACACCGAATCTGCGTGCTATTTCCATTATGCTTGCTTCACCAGCGATGCACGCCTTTGCCGCACTGATCTGCTGGGCTATGCTGTATTTTCGTCTTGGCATAATAATGCTCCCTTCATGTTCTACAGTGTTTGTTATTTCACTGTATCTCATAAAGGGAGCATATCAGAACCAGTGACCGATGTCACTGGTGTGGCAATCCCCCCGATTTTTAGGGTCTTTATCAGGAGGTTTCCCTTCTGACAGGTGGATTCCCACGCCAGTGTGCGCTACTTTCTCGGAATGACAGTTCTTTTATTTGTGCAATTTTTCTTTAGTGAGACAGCCCCTTGTAATAAAACGTTTTCAGGAATGGGCGATGATGTCCCAGGGGGTAAGGATCCCCCGGAGCCGGTCC
>JALFGI010000348.1 GCA_022777455.1 Clostridiales bacterium
CATCGGTTCTGGACAAAGGAGCGGTATATGCCGTCTTCCTGCATCAGGGATTTGTGATTGCCCCGCTGGATAATCTTGCCGCCGCGCATTACCACAATCTGGCTGCAGTCCCGGAATGCGCTTAAACGGTGCGCGACAATAATGCACGTCACGCCCCGGCGCCGGATGTTGTTCAAAATCTCATTTTCAATCACAGGGTCCAGTGCGGAGGTTGCTTCATCCATAACCAGAATGCTGGGCTTTGTCGCCAGCGCACGGGCGATTTCGATCCGCTGGCGTTGTCCGCCGGAAAGGTTCGTAGCATTTTCGTTCAGAAGATGGTCATATCCTCCGGGGCAGCCGACAATGAAATCATGGATGCACGCATCCTTTGCAGCCTGAATCATATCCTCTTCCAAAATTGCCGTGTTCCACATGGTGAGATTATCCCGGATGGTGCCGGAAAACAGCGTGATATTCTGGCTGACAGTGGCAATGCTGGCGGTGAGGCAGGCCGGAGAAATTTGGTCGATGGGTTTTCCGTCAAAAAGAACGTCTCCGGACCAGGGATGATACAACCCGCTCACGATTTTGGAGACCGTGGATTTGCCGCAGCCGGAAGGGCCTACAAATGCAATGGAGTCTCCGCTGTACAGATGAAAACTGAAATGCTCCACCAGTGCAGGCTTTAAGGTACTGTAACCAAAGGAGATATCCCGCAGCTCGATCTCGCCGCTGAGTTTCTTTCGCTGGTCGGCAGGGGCTGCCTTCTTCAGATAGCGGGTATCCTCGGGGTATTTCTGCACATCTTCAACCCGGGTGATGCTGGCTTTCATGGTCTGGATTTTCTGACCGAAGGTAACAAGCTTGTTAACAGGCTGGATAAATGAATCAAAGAGGGAGCAGAAGGCCGTCAGCATACCAAGGCTGAGCTGGCCGTTGATGACAAGGATACCGCCAACCAGCATATGCAGCACAGTCGTGATCCGCCCGGCAGCCTCGGGGATGGCGCTGAGAATCTTCTGAACAGAAGTCTGCTCCTGCTCCAGATTTGCCTGCTTTACCTGGTTGCCAAGAATCTTATAGATGTACTCGTTCTCCGCGCCGGAGGCTTTCAGAGTGTCCGTGATGCTCACACCGGCACATACGGTGCCGTAGAGCTTGCCGCCGGTGAGCTGCTGCTTGATGGAAGCCTCGGAGATCAGGTGACGGCTGAAAACCACAAGACAAATGCAGACCAGTACATTGATCAAACCGATTGCCGTCATGATCGGACTATAGAACAGCAGAATAAACAGATAGAATGCCGCAATCAGGATATTAAGCACTGTCTCTGCCAGATCACCGGCAAGAAACGTGCTGACTTCAATATTGTTGTTCATCCTGTCCACCAGGTCGCCGGAAAAACGCTGATCGAAGAAGTTCATAGGCAGGTGAAGCAGATGGGTCAGGAAATACACACTGGAGGTCAGCGTCAGCTTGCTTTTCAGCTTTTGCAGCATCAGATCCCGGTAGTAGTTCAGCCCAAACTGCAGTATTACCAACGCACCCGTAAACACCAGTATTTTTGTCAGCCAATCCGTGTAGCCCGCCGTAAGAATGTCATCGACAAACATCTGGGAGAGTACCGGCAGCACCAGGCCGGGAAAAACGAGCAGAAGACCGATATAAAACAGCTTGAATAAGACACCGTATTGTCCGGCCAGTCTCTTGCGGATCATGCTGCCTGCGGTGTGCTTCTTTTTCTCCTTCTGGAAGGCGCTTGTCAGTTTGAAGGTAAGCACCACACCGGTGAAGCCCTCGTCAAATTCCGCCATCGTGAGCTTTCGCCGTCCGACAGCAGGGTCGTTCAGATACACATATTCTTTTTTGTTCTTTCCGATACCCGCTGACTTGAAGCCTTCCAGCACCACAAAATGGCAGAAATTCCAATGGACAATGCAGGGCATCGGCATTTTCTTCAGCGCCTCCGGCTCCTTCCGGAAGCCCTTGCATTCCAGCCCGAAGCGTTTTGCCGCACGCATGATATTGCCTGCGTTACAGCCATCTCTGGAAACACCGGTTTCAATCCGCATCTGTTCCAGCGGGATGAACTTCCCGTAATAGGAAAAAATCATGGATAGAGATGCCGCACCGCATTCCGTTGCTTCCATCTGATAGACAGTTGGGGTTTTTCTGTAGTTTTTCATGTTAATTCCCCCAGATATCCTTCAGCTTGGAGAAGAGCTTTGTGATGGGGGGGACCTCATCAATGACAATTTTTGCGCTGACCAGCGAGCCGTTTTGTACGTTCACACCGGCGCCCTTGGCGTTTGACCAATAATAGCCGCTCACCGTGCCCTCTCCGGGATATAATTCACAGGCCACTGCCACCACTGCGCCATCCTTTGTAAAGGTGGATTCCAGGTAGTTGCCGCTGCCGATGACGCTTTCCATTCCCTCTTTCGGAGTCGCATAAGCGTCAATGTTGACAATTCGTGCTTCCATATGGCCATAGGAGTTGCTGTCCAGTGCATCCAGGGTGATGTTGACTGTCATTCCCCGCTCCAAACGCTTGGCCTGTGCCAGAGGGACATAGCACACCACCATCTGATCAGCCTGAGTGAGCTTCGGCGAAACCCGAATCACATCCTTGCCGGGAGAAAACGTATCCCCGTTTTTCACAGGCAGTGCAGCCACCGTACCGACCTGGTCGGAAAAAACCGTCACCACATCACCGGAAGCATTGCGGTAAGTCATGACCGCATCACCAATATGAACCATGTCACCGGAACGCACCCGCACAGATACCACTGTGCCGCCGTCTGTGGAATAAATGGAATTGGAACCGACAACAGAACTGACGATTCCCTTTGCTGTAATGGTTTCCGGGATGACTCCAACAAAGGACCAAATGACTGTCACCACGATAATCATGGTAATGCCCAGCAGAGCAAGCCAGGACATGGGGGATGTCACCCGCAGCACCTTGTCCAGTTGTTCGGGAGAAGAGATCCTCTCCAGAGACGATTTACGGTAAAGATCAGCCATGATGTATCTACTCCTTCCGGTTGATTGGCCGCCTTTTTGGGAGACTGCCATTTTTTCTTACAGGAATGCTGTAACACTCCTTTTTTTCCTGTGTATCATATACGTAAAGGACTGATGAATTGCTGTTCACTTTCTTTTCACGCTTTATTCACAATATGTAACATTCTACCACTGCCTGTATCCTTTTGCAACAGTTTTTTGTGTGTTTAACCATTAAGTAGGGAAATGGCCTGCGTAGAATACACAAATTTAAAAACATCCCGGCTTTTGCAGCGAGAGGAGAACACGATATGAAATATTCATTTGAAGCCGCCTGTCTCAGTCATATGGGAAACCGGCAAAAGACGAACAAGGACAATTTTTACTTTCACAGCATCTGCATGAATCAGCTGCACACCGGAACCCACGATCCGCTGCTCTGGGAGGATTCCTTGAAGCAGGATGTGTGCTTTGCCGTCTTTGACGGAATGGGTGGAGAATGCTTCGGAGAACTGGCCTCCTTTACCGCTGCGCAGGAAATGCGTTCCCAATTTCAGCAGCTTCAGGATTTCTACATGCCCACCGGCAGTTATCTGGCGGACCTTGCCCGAAATCTGAACACCGCTGTATGGGACAAGGCTCAGGAATTGATGACCAACTGCATGGGCACGACTCTGGCAGCATTGTATCTGACACCCCGTTTTGCTTATGTATGCAATGTGGGCGATAGTCGGGTCTATCGGCTGCGGGGACAAATCTTTTCCCAGATGTCCGTGGACCATGTCTCCTCTCGCACGGTGCCGGAGGGGAGAAAAGCACCTTTGATTCAGTACCTGGGTCTGAACCCCCAGGAAATGCGCGTGGAGCCGCACATTGTGAAAGACCGGCTGGCTCCCGGCGACATCTATCTGATCTGCAGTGACGGCCTGACAGACATGGTGTCCAATCTTGAAATATCCAGTATCCTTTTAGAAAACCCGGATATCGCCGAAAGCGCTGACCGCCTTCTCAGGGCGGCTCTCAGAAATGACGGCCTGGATAATATCACGCTCATCGTCTGCCGTATCACAGATTGATGTTTTCCGGCATCTTTCATTCCATCCACTGTAAGGATACGAAAGTGCTGCAAATGCGTTGAAAAACCCAATATGGTGTGCCAGTATCAAGAAAAAATGGAGGGATGTCGGATGGCCCAGACATTTGACAACATCAGTTTCCCTGGCTGGGAGGTTGTTCGCAAGCTGGGCGAGGGCAGCTTTGGCGGGGTGTATGAAATTCAGCGAACTCTGCCGGATGGGACTGTGGAGCGGGCGGCGCTGAAAAAGCTGACAGTCCCCAAGGATCAGGCGGAAATAACGGAGCTGTATGCCCAGAGCTATGACAGCGAGAGCATCACCGCCCATTTTAAGGAACGGATGCAGGATCTGGTGCGGGAATATTCCTTCATGCAGAAGCTGGGAGAAAACCCCAACGTGGTGCACTGCCAGGACTTGCGGACGGTTCAGCACGACGACGGCATCGGCTGGGATATCTATATCCGCATGGAGCTGCTGACACCCCTGAAGCTCTGGCTGAAAGACCGGTATGACGAACGCCAGGTGATCCGGCTGGGACTGAATATGTGCGGCGCCCTGCATGGCTGCCACCAGAGAAATATCATCCAACGGGACATCAAGCCGGAAAACATTCTGGTGAATGAGGAGGGCAGATTCAAGCTGGGGGACTTCGGCATTGCCAAGGTATCGGAAAAAACCGCTACCGGCACCTTAACCGGTACATACAGTTACATGGCCCCGGAGATAGCAAACCGGCAGCACTACGGCGCCTCGGCGGATATCTACTCCCTGGGCCTGGTGATGTACTGGATGATGAACGAGCGAACCCTGCCCTTTCTCCCACTGGGCAAAAAGATCCCCAGCGGCGTTCAGCGGCAGGAAGCCCAGGACCGCCGCTTCTCTGGCGAGGCAATCCCGGCCCCCATCAACGGCAGCCCGGAGCTGACCAGAATCGTCCTGAAAGCCTGCGCCTTTGACCCAAAGGAGCGGTATCATACGGTGCAGGAGCTGGCAGGGGATTTGAAGCGACACTACCAGACAATACGCGCCGGAAAGAAAAGCCCGGCAAACCCAATTCCGGCAGAAAACAGAAAGCCTAACACAAACGTGATGGAAGAGCTGGGAGTCACGCCGGAAATGCTGACGGATTATCCCTCCCGCAACTCCGGATCCATTTCCCGGAGAGAAACTGTGTCGAACAACAGGGGATATTATGACGCTTCTTTTCGGGAACCGTCCTCCGGAATGGATAAGCATCTGCCCTCCCAGCCCATGAGGGATCCGAAAGGCAGAGAAACCGGCTCGAATATGAAAAAATGGATTTTCCGCAGCGTGGTGGTGTGCGCGATGCTGGCGTTCTTCTACGCGGGAGGCTACTTGCTGTGGACATCCTATACCAACCAACAGGAGCGGAATCGCCAGACTCCCGCGTATGCAGAGGCATATGAATTGGAGGAAACCGGCAGAATAGCGGAAGCGGCCATGGCTTACTACCAGTTGGGAGAAAGGGAGAGAAGCCTTGCACTGTGGGATGAGGTAGCCGTGCGGGAATTTATCAACGCAGGATATGATCATACCGTAAGCATAAAAGCCGATGGTACGGTGGTTGCTGTGGGTAACAACGAGGATGGACAGTGCAATACGAGTGCCTGGAAGGACATTGCAGCCATCAGCACAGGAACTTTTCATACCCTAGGGCTGAAATCCGATGGCACTGTGGTAGGTGTGGGGAATTATATGGACAACCGACGCAAGGTCGGTGACTGGAAAGACATTGTGGCCATCAGCGCAGGGGTCGTCCACACCGTAGGGTTGAAAGCCGATGGCACAGTGGTAGCTGTAGGATTGAATGAGGATGGCCGGTGCGATGTTAGTGACTGGGGAAACATTGTGGCTGTCAGTTCAGGGCATTATCACACTGTAGGGTTGAAAGCGGATGGTACTGTGGTTGCTACGGGATGGAACGCCTTTGGTCAGTGCGATGTCAGCAACTGGAACGACATTGTGGCCGTCAGCGCGGGAGGGACTCACACCATAGGCCTGAAAGCTGATGGCACTGTCGTAGCTACGGGAAGCAACGATACCGGTCAGTGTAATGTCAGCAGTTGGAAAGATATTGTGGCCATCAGTGCAGGAGAGGGCAACACCATAGGCTTAAATTCTGATGGTACTGTCGTAGCTGTAGGAAGCACTGCTTATGATATGTGCGATGTCAGCAGTTGGAAAGACATTGTGGCCATCAGCGCAGGATATGAACACACCATAGGACTGAAAGCCGATGGCACCCTGGTGGCTGTGGGAAATAATAGCAACAGCCAGTGCGATGTCAGCAATTGGAACAACATCAAGCTCCCCCCAATCAGCCAGGAAAGATGGGATAAACTGGATGCAGCCAGGCAGGCAAGGGAGGCACAATATGCTGCGTCAGCGAAAGCGGCCCCAGCCTCCACATCACCCAAAACCGCGCTTTCTCCGGAAACCGAACCGGCCAAAATCCATGTCATGGCAGCAGCGGAGGATCTGACAAGCGTAGACTGGGACAAAGGAGCGGAGCAGCCCTTCTGGGGGCAACCAGATTATCGGCGCGCTGACGTGAAAACTATAACCTTCCGAGGAACCCTTGATGGTGTGCCAAACAACGTCTGGGATGTATCAGAAGCGAAAGACAGAAGTATCCTGGCCTGGATGGTGGATGGGAACCTGTACGTGGCAGCAAACGGAAAGATTGCTCCCAATCCCAACGCGTCTTTCCTGTTTGCGTTTTTTGAAAATGTAACCGCTATTGACTTTGACGGTTGTTTTGATACCGCAGAGGTTACCAACATGAGGGAGATGTTCAACAGTTGCAACAGCTTGACGGAGTTGGATGTTTCCGGCTTTGATACCTCCATGGTTACTGACATGAGCTTTATGTTTTCCGATTGCAGCAGTCTGACAGAGCTGGATGTTTCTGGCTTTGATACCTCTATGGTTACTGACATGTCCGCGATGTTCCAGTGTTGCAACAGCCTGACATATTTGGATGTTTCCGGCTTTGATACCTCCAATGTTACCGACATGTCTTGTATGTTCACCGGCTGCAGCAGCTTGACAGAGCTGGGTGTTTCCGGCTTTGATACCTCCAATGTTACCGACATGTCTTGTGTGTTCTACGGTTGCAGCAGCTTGACAGAGCTGGACGTTTCCGGCTTTGATACTTCCAATGTTACCAACATGTTTTGTATGTTCTGCGGTTGCAGCAGTCTGATCGAGCTGGACGTTTCCGGCTTTGATACCACCAAAGTTATTGGCATGTATGGGATGTTCCAGTGTTGCAACAGCCTGACATATTTGGATGTTTCCGGCTTTGATACCTCCAATGTTACCGACATGTCTTGTATGTTCTCCGGTTGCAGCAGCTTGACAGAGCTGGATGTTTCCGGCTTTGATACCACAAATGCTACTGACATGGGGCGGATGTTCTGGGGCTGCAGCAGCCTGGTCTGCTTACATTGTACCAATGACTGGATTCTTGCAGAGTACGAGAACGGTCCGGATTTCTGGATAGAGGTACGTTACCATCTAAATGGTGGTTCCAATGGACCGGAATGGCATTGCTATGCAGTATATGATCACGAACTGACCTTCGTACATCCCACAATTATCCCATATAGAGAGGGATATACGTTTGCCGGTTGGCTCTACGAAGATGCCAGCTACGATTATACCGCTGATCAGCCCGGGCAGGTGATATCCTGGGGAACCCTTTACGATGACGAACCTCTGAATTATTATGCGCAATGGGTGAGTAATTGACCATTTCCCTTGAGAAGCTTTTACAGGATAGGACAGGGGGGAACATCTGAAATGGAAACCATCAGCCGTAGACTTGCCCGGTGCTATCCCCAGCTGCTTTTGCCGGTGGCGGCGGGGATGAGTAAGACAGAAGCATACAAAAACGCTGTTCTTCGTGGAATTATCCCGGAAGCGGAACCCATCATCCCCGGCACGGCGGAAGATACCTTCGAGCAGGTGGATACCGCAGGGGGCAGTGTGGGAATCTGGACGCTGGCGAAGCGGGAAGATTTTGTCCTGGCGGTGCAGGCCCTTGCCTACCGGTGCGAGCCGAAGCCGGTGCCGGATGCGGTGGGGGCGCAGTACATCGGCGGACTGATCGACTGGGAGAAGATTCGCTGCCACAAGGAGCGCTACCTGTCGGAAGGCGGACAGAATTGGAACTGGGAATTCCGTCGC
>JALFGI010000043.1 GCA_022777455.1 Clostridiales bacterium
TAGAAGAAATCGTGCTCCAACTGCCGGAATCCAAGCTGAACTGCAGCACGTGTGGTGGTACGTTCCGACTGATTGGTAAAAAGTTGGTTCGCCGGGAATTGGTGATGATTCCGCAGCAGGAAAAAATCCTGGAGTATTACAGCTGCACCTACGCCTGTGACAAGTGTGAAAAGGACACCGGCTATGCCCACATCCTGACTACCCAGGCGCCGCCTGCCCTGATGAAGCATTCTCTGGCTTCGCCCTCCACCGTGGCTGACGTCATGACCAAGAAGTATGTGGACGGACTGCCTCTGGCCCGGCAAGAAAAAATCTGGGCCAGACAGGGTGTGGAGTTGAGCCGTGCCACACTGGCCAACTGGGTGATCCAGTGTACCCAAACCTGGCTGAAGCCCCTGTACCGGCATATGAAACAGGCCTTGCTGGAGGACACCGTAATTCACGCGGATGAGACAACTGTGCAGGTACTGAAAGAGAATGGCAAAGCGGCAGCTTCTGCGTCCCGGATGTGGGTATACGCCAGCTGGGAAGGAAGTAAAAAGCCCATCCGAATCTATGGTCGCTCGAGGCTATCCCAAACTTTGTGTAAACCTCCGATGTGGTGTAGAATAGAAGCACCACATTGGAGGTTTCATTATGACCAGAAAGAAACGCACGCCAGAAGAAAATGCACGTCGGGAGAAAATCCGGGAGCTGCTGCAGCTGGCGAACATCGGCAGCATGGAGGATATCCAGAGTTTATTCAAGGAGACCATTGCCGAGTTCATGGAAAATGGTTTGGAGTCAGAGTTGGATGATGAGCTGGGCTACAGCAAGTATGACTACAAAAACAAGGACACGGACAATAGCCGCAATGGTCACAGCAGCAAGTCCCTGCGGACCAGCTTCGGAGAGGTCGAGGTGTCGGTGCCCCGTGATCGAAAGGGCGAATTTGAACCCAAGCTGCTGAAGAAAAACCAGACCAGCATCAGTCAGGATATTGAGGAAAAGATCCTGTCTATGTATGCCAAGGGTATGACAACCAGCGACATCGAAGCCCATATTCAGGATATCTACGGTGTGGAGGTCTCTGATACGACTGTAAGCCGCATTACGGACAAGATCCTTCCCGTTGCAAAAGAATGGCAGCAGCGGCCTCTGGAGGCTATCTACGCGGTGGTCTTTCTGGATGCCATCCACTACCATGTGCGCAGTGAGGGCCAGATCGTGAAGAAGGCTGTCTATATTGCCATTGGCATCGATCTGGACGGCAAGAAGGACGTTCTGGGTATGTGGGTCGGTGAAAATGAGAGCGCCAAATTCTGGGCAACGGTACTCAACAGCTTGAGAAACCGGGGCGTTGAGGATATTTTCATCGCCTGTACGGATAATTTGACCGGATTTTCCGCAGCGATTGAAGCAGTGTTCCCCAAGACAGAGGTTCAGAACTGCATCATCCATCAGCTCCGCAATTCCAGCAAATATGTATCCTACAAGGACATAAAGGCGCTCATGGCGGATCTGAAGGCGGTCTACGCCGCAGTGGATGAGGCTGCGGCCCTGGATGCTCTGGATGCTTTTCCCGAGCACTGGGACAAGAAATATCCCAAAATCTCTCAGTCCTGGCGGGATAACTGGCCGAATCTCAGCACCTATTTCAAGTACCCCCAAGAGGTTCGCCGCCTGATCTATACGACCAATACCATCGAGGGCTTCAACCGTCAGCTTCGGAAAGTGACCAAAGCAAAATCCGTGTTTCCGACGGATGACAGCCTGCTGAAAATGCTGTACCTGGCCATGATGGATATCACGAAGAAATGGACTGGCAGACGGCAGGACTGGAGCGTGATCCACGCTCAACTGGCTGTGTTCTTCGCGGATCGCATGCCGGACTGAGCGGCAGATTGCCGGCATGTCAAGGGTCAAGATGAATGGAGGCTGACGCCTCCGCCCTTGACATGCCCATTGACTGCTGTTATTTTGTAGACAAGGCGGCAGCAGCTAATGCCGCTCCCGCCTTTCAATATTTTGACTCTATTTTTCACCACTTCGCGGTGGTTACACAGAATTTGGGACAGACCCGCGAAGCCCGCTTGTTTCCTTTCTTCTAATTTTTTGTTCGTTGTGGCTGACTGCTTCCAAGTGGCCGATTCCTCAATATTGACGATCCTGGACAAAACGTAGGTGTCCCTATGATCCCTAGGAAAGACTTGCCAAGAGCCCACTGAACAAAAAAATTTTTCAATTTTATGCCGATACTGGCCAAAACTGAACGCACCGGTTATGTCCAGGATAGACTGCCCAGGACTGGTCTTGTAATTTCACCAGTTCCAAAAAAGATTCTGATTCATGCCGGTACTGGCCAGGACAAACGCAAGCGCCGCATGGCAAGGAAATCTTAACCATGCGGCGCTTTTCGTAATTTCACACCTGTCGT
>JALFGI010000048.1 GCA_022777455.1 Clostridiales bacterium
CACCTCGATCTGGGTTTTCCCGTCGTAAAACCGCAGGGACAGGATCTGCTTTTCCCGGTCGTTCAGCTCCCGAAAGGCGCTACGCAGGGCGATGTGCTCCATCCAGTTCAGCTCGGTGTTCCGGTTGTCCATCACCTGATCCATCACCGTCAGCGGATCGCCCCCGTCGGAATACACCGGGTCAAACAGGCTCACCGGTGCGCTCACCGCATCCAGCGCCTGGCTCACCTCCTCCACCGGCAGAGCCAGCTCCTTTGCAATCTCCTCCAAAGTGGGCTCCCGACCCAGGGAGGCCATCAGCGCTTCCTTGCACTGCAGCACCCGGTAGGCCACATCCCGGATGGACCGGGACACCCGGATGGCCGAGTTGTCCCGCAGATACCGCCGCACCTCCCCGGCGATCATAGGCACGCCGTAGGTGGAAAAGCGCACATTTTTGGTAGGGTCGAAATTGGAGATGGCCTTCATTAGCCCGATGCACCCCACCTGGAACAGATCGTCCGGACATTCCCCCCGCTTGTCAAAGCGCTGGATCACCGCCAGCACCAGCCGCAGATTCCCTTCAATCAGCTTTTGCCTTGCCGTCTCGTCCCCCTCTTTGACCCGGCGCAAAAGCATTTCCGTCTCCGCCTGGGTCAGAACCGTCAACCGGGATGTGTTCACGCCGCAGATGTCTACTTTTCCCTGCATGGTGCTCCTCCTGTTGTTTTCTTCACAGGGGAAGTATTTCCAAAGTTGCCCCAAACATACGCCCCGGGCCCTTTCGCCAGGGATTGTGAATTATCCACAAATTTTTGGGAGCCCCCAACCCCCCCGGCTCCCCTTTGTCAGTTGTTTTACCATAAGAACCAACTTTTTCACCGAAGAATAAACCGTTTTCGAGCCGCCTCCTTCCCGGCGTCCGGGGAAATCAGCTTCTTCTCCGGGGACAAATCTTCCATTTTCCCGACCCCCGGAGGCTTCTGTGTAAACAGCCGGAATACCTGTTGATAACTGGGAGTTTTCCACATTTTCCACAGACTTATCCACAACCTTTCTCCACAGGGGAAATCCAACTTTTTCACAGCCCTGGATTGACATAAAATCGTTACAATCTCTTTCACTTTGATACCGGTTTTAACATTTTGTAATTTTTGCCCACTGGTTTTTCTTTGTGCGAAATTTCCCTCTTGACACAGCCCATCCCACCGTGTCCCACGCGCCACCGCAGGGAGCTTCCTTTCCGGACGCTGCGCCGCCCGGGTCGGGGCGGATTCCTTAAATCCGGGAGAATTGAAACATAAAATCTGTCCAGGGGAACTTTTTTCAAAAAAGGGGTTGATTTTAGATAGCAAAGACGTTATAATAGGCAGGCGTATGAAAATGTACCGACAGGAGGTGGAAAATCAATGCCCAACATTAAGTCCTCTAAGAAGGATGTCATTTCTTCCAAGATTGCTTACGAGAAGAACAAGGCCGAAAAGTCTGCGCTGAAGACCTGCCTGAAGAAGTTTGACGCCGCCCTGACCGCCGGTGACAAGACCGTTGCCGAGGGTGCCTACAAGGCCGCCGTCAAGGCTGTGGATCAGGCTGTCAACAAGGGTCTTCTGCACAAGAACAACGCTGCCCGGAAGAAGAGCAGCATGACCCTGAAGCTGAACAAGCTGGCCTGATTTCTCTGAAAATATCTCCTTCCGAGCGTTGCTTGGAGGGAGTTTTTTCATTTTACCGCGAGTCGCGGCAGACAATGGCGCACCGGGCTGGTACATCCTCCGGGACTCCTGGGTGATGCCCGGTAACGATTTTGCACAGCCACCGTAGGGGCGGCTATTAGCCGCCCGCGCAGTACAACCCCGGTAGCCATAACCCAGGTCGGGCGAATCCGTACGATATTTCAATATGACCGTAAGGGAGGCATTTCGCCTCCCGATCAAGCAGCAGAATCGGGACGGGAAACCCGTCCTCTACGCATCTGGACGAATTGCATACCATTCCACCAAGCGCACAGTTCCGTTCCGTTGCGGGCCTCTGTAGCCGCCCCTACAGTGGCGTGTCCGTTATTTGTACCCGACAAACTACAATTTCCCGTTTTATCCATCCCAGGAGGTATACCCATGGCCCGTCTGTCCGATCCCATTTCCATGCTCAGGGGCATTGGCCCGGCGAAGCAGAAGCTGTTTGCTGCGCTGAACATTTTCACATTGGAGGACCTGATCTGCCACTTTCCCCGGGGGTATGAGGACCGGACCCAGCTGGTCACCATTTCCCAGCTGGAGGCGGACAGGCCTGCCTGCTTCCGGGCCACGGTGATGAACACCCCCCGGACCAATCACATCCGCAAGGGGCTGGATCTGACCAAGGTTCAGGTGGCCGACCACTCCGGGCGGCTGAATCTGACCTTCTTCAACGCCAAATATGCCGTTGAGCATCTGGAATACGGCCGGGAATATTTCTTCTACGGCACCCTCACCGGGGATTTCACCGGCTACGGCATGACCAATCCCATTTTTGAGGCTGTGGATTCCCAGGCCGTGATCACCCGCCGGGTGATGCCCATCTACCCTCTGACGGCAGGGCTGACCAACGCTGCCGTTCTGAAGGCGGTGCAGCAGGCCCTGGCCGTGTGTGATCCGCCGGAGGAGGTGCTCCCCGCCGCCCTGCGGCAGCGCTACGGCATTCTGGGGGCGGAGGAGGCTTACCACATCATCCACCAGCCGGCCAGCATGGCCCAGGCCAGGGAAGCCCGGAAGCGGATGATTTTTGAAGAATTCTTCGTCTTTTCCGCAGGACTCTCCCTGATGCGGGCCGCCCGGGCGGAGAAAAGGACCGCACCCTACGAAAATACCGACCTGGCATCCTTCTATGCCGGGCTTCCCTTCACCCTCACCGGAGCCCAGCAGCGTGCCATCGAAGAAATTCTGGCGGACTTAAAAAAAGGCACCCCCATGAACCGGCTGGTCCAGGGGGACGTGGGCAGCGGCAAGACCATGGTGGCCGCGGCAGCCGCCTGCTGCGCCGCCAGGAACGGCAAGCAGACCGCCCTGATGGCCCCCACGGAGATTTTGGCGGAGCAGCACTACGCTTCCCTGTCCGCCCTGTTCGCCCCCATGGGCATCACCGTGGCCCTGCTGACCGGCTCCATGACCGTCAAGGAAAAGAGATCCGTCCGCCAGGCCCTGGAGGAGGGCACCGTGCAGATTGCCGTAGGCACCCACGCCCTGATCTCCGAGAGCACCGTGTTCCATGACCTGGGGCTGGTGATCACCGACGAGCAGCACCGCTTCGGCGTGGGCCAGCGCAGCCGCCTTTCCGCCAAAGGCGACGCCCCCCATCTGCTGGTCATGTCTGCCACCCCCATCCCCCGGACCCTGGCGCTGCTGATGTACGGGGACCTGGACGTGTCCATTCTGGACGAGCTGCCCCCGGGGCGGGAGGCGGTGGACACCTTCCTGGTGGGAGAGAGCTACCGGGCGAGAATCAACGCCTTCATCCGCAAGCAGGTGGCCGAGGGGCACCAGTGCTTTGTGGTGTGCCCGGCGGTGGAGGAAAACGACGCCCTGGATGTGAAATCTGCCACGGTCTGGGCACAGACCCTGCAGCAGACTGTATTCCCGGACCTGCGGGTTGCCCTGCTCCACGGCCAGATGAAGGGGGCGGAGAAGGAAGCCGCCATGGCCGCCTTTGCCCGGCAGGAGGCGGACGTGCTGGTGGCAACCACGGTGATCGAGGTGGGTGTGGATGTCCCCAACGCCACACTGATGGTCATCGAAGATGCGGACCGGTTCGGCCTGAGCCAGCTCCACCAGCTCCGGGGCCGGGTGGGCCGGGGCAAGAGCAAAAGCTACTGCATCCTCACCACCCACAACCGCAACGCCGAAACCCTGCAGCGGCTGAAGGCCCTGTGCAAAACCACAGACGGCTTCAAAATTGCGGAGGAGGACCTGAAGCTCCGGGGCCCCGGGGATTTCTTCGGCTCCCGGCAGTCCGGTCTGCCCGCCTTCCACATGGCGGACCTGGACTTCGATCTGGAGCTTCTGAAGCAGGCCCAGCAGGCCTCCGTCCAATGGATTGAAGAAGGCCAGGACACCCCGGAGTCCGCCGCCCTGCGCAAGCGGGTGGGTACCCTGTTCTCCCGCGCCGAGGGGACCATGAATTGATTCCCGATTCGCCGGCAGATAAATTTCAGGGGAGGTAACTTCCGCCAGGGGTCGGTTTTTGCGTGTTTGGTTGAACAGTATGCAATTCGTCCCCTGCGTAGGGAACGGCCTGTGTGCCGTTCCATCCCCGCAGCGGCCACAACTCACGGACCGAAACGCCCGGATGAATGGAATGCAGTTTGGACGAACGTGATGCCATTCAACGTACCATGAAATAAACAGGGGCGGTCGGAACGGCACATAGGCCGTTCCCTACGGGTTCGACCAATACATACCCACACATCCCGCCAATAATTTGAAAATATCTCCAAATTGTTGAGTCAACCCGACAAGCACAAAAAACCGCATCCTTTCGGATGCGGTTTGCAGACCGTCGAGAAACCCCAGTTTTGTGTCAAGCAAAACTGGGGTTTTGAATCGATTTTGGACAAAAATAGAGGAAATATAAGGATTTGCAAAAGGATGTGGGTATCTTCCCACTTCCTAATTGCGAACTTTTTCAAGTTC
>JALFGI010000061.1 GCA_022777455.1 Clostridiales bacterium
ATGAAACAAACATACCCGGTTGTCCAAGCTCCTGGGTCAGAATGGTTCCCACGCTTCCACTCGTGGTTTCCTGAATTGATTCACCGTTAAACTTGAATACGGCACCGACTTTTTTCCATAGATTGGTTCCCTCATACAGGATATCGTACGCATTGCCCCGCTCAGTCCAGTTTTGGCCATCATCGCTCGTCCTGAGATAATTGTAATAATGGAGCTCATAGAGCGTACTACCAAACCAGTCGCGGGGTGGAAGGAACGCAGGAGCAGTTTTAATAAAGATATACAGAGATTTCCCATCCAAAGGCAATGTCTTTTCCATCTTTATTGTGACAGAAGAGAGATCCTGGGTTTTCTCGCCAATAACATACTCTACAGAATAAAAATCGTTTTCAACTTCAATCAACTGGCCGCTGTTCAGAGCCGCGTTCAAATCGGTGAATCCCGTCAAATCACTTTCCGACAAGGGACTGGTATAGAGGCCAACCAGAGAATCCGCACGGATAAAGGAATAGTGAGAACCAGTTTGCAGATAGTCCTGCATATAAGTTCCTGCACGGACAGAATCCCCATCCACCTTGATCGCCCAATATAGGGTTCCCTTTGAATAGTTTCCCGAACTGCTTGTGGGACCCTCGTAATACCAGGAGAGCTTCTTTGCCTCGATGGTATTTCCACCTTTCAGAATTACCTCCTTGGAAACCGTTACTCCGGTCAGCGTAAAGGGGTCTCCGGTTCCGGGAATGATCTCGCCGGAGAGAGTAAAGCTGTTTTTGACAATTACCGCGGCAGTTCCCTCAACGGTTTTCGGCTGAGCGTAATAGCTGAGCCGGTAGGAATAGTTGTTCCCGGTCAACCCAAGCTGTGCCATGGTGAAGTTGAAGCTGGTATTGCCGTCTACCTTGACCCACAGGGTATCGACAACGCTGTTTCCATTTTTGATATCCAGCGCTTCCACCTTCACATAGCCCACAAACTGCATATAGGTGCCGTCGAGTTTGTCTGTCATGCTGGCGGAGGTCACGTTCCAGTCGCCCAGTTCGTTGACCAGAACCGTATACAGGTAGCTTCCGGCAGGGGCGGTGAAGTTTTCCGGCGGATTGATTTCCTCAACGGGCTCTGTTCCGGTGGCGTCAAAAACCCGGCCACTGATGGAAATATCAATGTCCTCTGTCAGCGCTTCCCCCACAAGTTTTTTTGCCCAATGGGAATACTGCAGGAATTTGGATTGCTGACTGGTTGCGAGATAGTCAAAGTCATCCTTCTTTGCGTTGTCGGAGAAAGCTTTGATGCTGTTATTGATGTACAGCTCCTTACCACCCACCGCCGTCAGCGCTTCCAGCCCGACATGGACCTGATACTGGATGGTGAGGGCTTCTCCGGGAGCAAGATCGCCAAGAACCGCCGAGAACCCTTTGCCGTCCTCGTGCATAGTGGGCGTAAGGGCGGTGCCTGTCCCGCTGGCACTGGTTCCAATAAAGTACAGGAAAGAGCCATCCACATAATTCATGTAGGGTAGATACGCCTCGTTCGTCGGTTTTTCCGGGTCATTCAGGCAGTCATCAACCCGTACATTTTTCAGCGTAAACAGATTGCCCTTATTCGCCTGAGCCACCACCGTATAGGCGATGGTGTAACTTCCGTCCTCATTGCGGACCGGGCTTGCGGCAGTCTTTTTCAGATTCAGTCCGGCCTTGGGCTCCAGATTCGCCGTAGAATTTTCTTTGGGGTACTGGGCGGCATAAGCCTGAGCTTCGTTGGAGATCAGTTTCTCTTCGCTGTTCTGAAGATAGGTGTAGTTTTCTCCCAGCTTTACCCGGTAGCGGAGTGTACGGGTCTCGTTGGCAGTCATATCTCCGATTTCCCAGACAAGGTCTCCGGAAGCATCGATGCAGACGGTGCCGTGAGCCTTTCCTACCGCAATGGTTTCCCCGGGACTTCCGGTGCTTGTCAGGGTTTCCGCCTCGCTGCCGACCCCAAGGTAACTGACGAAGTCACTGTTTGCGGTAAAGTGATCGACCACCCGAACCTGCGGGCAGCCTTCCTTGCCAGCGGTCACGGTCAGTGTGTACTCCGCATAGTTTCCGTCCTCAGACTCCACAATTTTCGGCGAAACCGATTTTGTGAGGGCGACCGTGCCGTTTTTTGCCGCGATGTCTTCCTCAAATTGGGCAATGATGGTTACATCACCAAACACCAGTTTCCCCTTGCCTTCATCGTCCAGCGCGGCGGGATCAACCCGGCTGGATACATTGAAGGATCCGCTGATAACCGTGACATTGTTTGCGTTCTGCACTTGCAGCCATTCATCATCGAAGTCAATTGTCAGGATGCCGTTCTCTACGGAAACCGTGCCAATTATTTCGCCATTTTCATCTGTCATATCGCCGTCCTTCGCGGGGTCGAGAAGAAGCTGCGGTAGTTCAAATTGGAGAACGCCTCCATTGGCAAGCAAATCCG
>JALFGI010000081.1 GCA_022777455.1 Clostridiales bacterium
TTTGCACATATTCATAATTTTCCAGTTCGCACATTTCTTTCACCATTTTGCACACCCCTGACATTCATTTATCCAATGTGGCACGATCAACGTGCCTTATGCAAGAAGTTCCTGTTGCCACTTACCACAGTCATGATAAACGGAAAAGCGAATAAAATCAAGTGATTCTATATGCATTCATGCAAAACGCCCCCATGATCCTCGGAATTTGAGGATCATGGGGGTATGTAAGCATCAGCTTTGGGAGAGCGCTTGAATGGCATTCAAGAGGTCAGCGGTTCGATCCCGCTTATCTCCACCAGAAAGCTAACGAAAAAGCAGAAAAAGTCCGTGAAATTGTATTATTTCACGGACTTTTTCTTACATTCTATCTCCAAGCTATTATGGGAGAAAGCCACCGTACTTGAATTGTACTTGAACTGACCTTCTCACGCAATGTGAAGGGTCGGTTTTCCTTTTTTGAATAGCGAATTCAGTTTCTGTGCCGCATCTTCTTTGACCTCTTTCTGAACATGCAGATAGTGTTCCGTCATGTCCACATCCGCGTGCCCTGTCAGGCTCTGAATGGTTTCCAGGGGCACGCCCTGGGCCTGAAGCTGGGAGACATAGGTGTGCCGGCAGCAATGCGGGGAAAGAAGCCTGACCTACCCTGCGGCGATCAGTGCTTTCCTGAAATGCTTGCGGAATACGCTGGGATTGCAGATCGGAACTTCCTCGCCATGCCAGATATATTGTTCGGAGGTATTTCGAAACTCCTTGGCAATTTCCCGGAGATGGGACGGAACCGGTATGTCCCGGTAGCTGGTCTTGGTCTTTGGTGGACCAATCTTGGGAGAACCCTTCACCATCGTGACTGCCTGGCGGATATGGATGCAGGAACCATCTTCTTCGATGTGCTTTGGCTCCAGAGCCGTAATCTCCTGGGTTCGCATCCCGGTTCCCAGCATCAGCCGAATGCTCATGCCCATTCGGTCATAGGGCAGTGCCTTCATCAAGTACCGGATTTCCTCGGCGGTGAATGCATGATTTCCCGCCTCTCCTTCGCAGCATTGGCCAGAATGTGGGTGGAATCTGTCAGCAGGAGCTTTCCGGATACCAATCCGGCAGCTATAGTATTTCATCTTTCTTTTTCCTGACAGTTGCGTTATAATAAGCCATGGAGGGATGGCAGATGATAATCGAAGAGAATTGGGCCATATCCATAGAACGCGCCCGCCGCTTTTGGGAATCCCAGCCGGATGTGACCAAAGACGCTGACGGCTATTGCCTCGGCAGCTGCCGAATCACCCTTTCTGAACCTGCCCCCGGCCCTAAAGGTATGTTTTCCCTTCCCCGAACACTGCTTCGGATAGAAGGCCCGGAAGCGGAGGTTTCATCCATCCACCATCGTTTTTGGATTCGATTTTTATCCGCAGGGGGATAAGGAGGTATATGATTATGCGCAAAGCCATTCCATCTATGGATGCCTGGCTGAAAGAGGCCAAGGCGCACGCATCCGCGCCCAAAATCGGGATGTATCTGATTCACAACGGCACCGTCCGGCAAAGCGCCCGGGCAAAGGTTCGAGACGGCGCGGAGGACACCAAGCCCGTTACCGGTATGCTCTTTTCCTATGACCAGGAAAAGGTGGACGCCGTAATTGCCGAGACTTACAAACTGGAAGGCATCTACTACATCAAAGTCTGGCTCAACGAAGGACAGCTCCAAATGGGCGATGACATTATGTACGTTCTCATCGGCGGCGATATCCGCCCCAGAGTGATAGAAGGACTTAACTATCTGGTGGGCCGCATCAAGAAGGAATGTGTGATGAAGACGGAGTTGTATGCAGAGGAATAACTAGGAGCAATGTGTAGCGTTTCACGGCCACAGCTGCGGCGGCCCGTGCAGCGGCACAGGGATTGGGCATCAAAGGCACCGCCGGTAGTCTTCGGGGGTGTTGATGTTTTGAAAGCAGCGGGAAAAGGACGTGACCTCCCCCATGGGCAGGAGCAGTATGTTGGCTTCTTCCCGGACAAAGGTATGCATCCGCAGACGTCTTTGGCGCACCTGTTCTTCCAGCTTCCCCTGCAGGCGCCGGTGGTAAAGGGCGGCGGTGGCGTGGGTTTTTCCGTCGTCTCCACAGACGACGATGCCGTCCCATTGGCGGCCCTTTTGCACTTCTTCCTCCCAGCGATTCAGCATCCACCGGACAAACCGGCGATTCACAAAGGGCATATCACAGGCACAGGCAAAAAGCAGGTCCTCCTCAATGGCCTGAAAGGCAGAATACAGACCGCCCATCACACCGCAGTCGGGAACCACGTCCCGGATAATGGGGTAGCCTTCCAGGGCTTTTTCATCGCAGGTCTGACTTACCGACAGATAGAGCCTTCCGCAGGCGGACAGCTCCTGAGCAATTTTCTTCCAGAAGGGCTGCCCGCCCAGCAGAAGCTGGGCCTTGTCCTGTCCCATGCGGCTGCTTTTGCCGCCCATGAGGAGCAGCATGGCCGCTGGTTGTTTTTTTCGCATTTTCGTTTCTTGTTGCATCAATATGATTTCTCCAAAGACTACAGCGAAAGAGGTGGATACCTATGGACATAGAAGATGTGGATTTCCCGTGTCTGACCCCTGTGGCACACCGGTTGATTTTCCGGGACGGTACCCAGCAGGATGGGGTTGCCCCCTATTTAAACGAGCATTCCATGGAGGTGTTCCTCAACGGGTGCAAGGCAATGGAGCTGGTCTGTGTACCCCAATTTCTTCCGGAGCTGGTATTGGGCAGACTGCTGACGGAAAACCTCATTCATGGCATGGAGGATGTGGGGCAGCTCCGGATTTCCGATGATGGCAGCCGCGCGGATGTCACGCTCCAAAATCCGGGGAACCCGATTCTCCCGGAAGCGGCTCCTTTGCAGCCGGTTAAACCGATTTTCTGGAAAACAGAATGGATTTTTCAACTGGCGGATTGCTTTGCACAGGGGATGCCTCTGCACGCTGCCACCTGGGCAACCCACAGCTGCTTTCTGGCCCGGAATGGAGAAATCCTCTTTTCCTGCGAGGACATTGGACGGCACAACGCCTTGGACAAGGCAATCGGCTATGCCCTCAGAAACGGAATTCCCCTGTCAGAGTGCCTGGTGTATTCCAGCGGCCGAATCCCCACGGATATGGCAAAAAAGGCAATTCGTGCCGCCATTCCCGTGCTCATCAGCAAGGCGGCCCCCACACGGCAGGCCATTGCCCTGGCCCACACCTATGGGCTGACCCTGATTTGCGCGGCAAGGCGGGACAGTATGCGCCAATACACCGGGTTTTGCGCCTGTGACCCATAGGGTCACAGGCGCATTTTGTTTACAGTCTTAAACTTCATCAATTGCCCGGTTGGGACAGATGCTGATGCAGGCGCCGCACTGCACACATTTGAGATAATCGATGGCAAACTGCTTGTCTTCCTCCACAATTGCCTTGTTGGGGCAGGTGGATTCACAGGCACCGCATTTGACGCAGCGCTGGGAGATTACGAAAGCCATGTTATAACCCTCCTTCTTCCCTTACCGCACTTCGCCGCTTCTGTCGGTGTAGTGGGTATGCAGCAGGAAGTGGGCCGCGGGGCTGCCGCACTCGTCCAGGAATTCCTCGTACAGCTTCTGCACATCGGGATTCTCGTGGGAACGCCGGATGGGCGCATCACAATCCGCCTGATACATCCCCGCCATACGCACCGCCACCTGCTCCACAGACGCCAGGGGTGCGCCGCCGCCGTTGAGACAGCCGCCGGGACAGGCCATGACCTCAATGAAGTGATAGGGGGATTTCCCGGCACGGATATCCTCCATGATGGGCTTGACATTTCCAATGCCGTTGACAATGGCGATTTTCAAATCCAGGTCCCCAATCTTCACCGTGGCTTCCTTGACACCCCGGTAGCCCCGGGCAGCGGTATAGTCAATTTGATTCAGCTCGCCGTTGGTCAGCAGCACGGTAACCGTGCGCAGCGCCGCCTCCATCACGCCGCCGGTGGTGCCGAAGATACGGCCCGCGCCGGTCCACTGCCCCATAAAGCTGTCAAAGGGTTGACTTTCCAGATTTGCAAGGTCAATTCCCTTCAGACGCATCAGTCTGGCGGCCTCCCGGGTGGTCAGCACCGCATCCACGTCCCGAATTCCCAGGGCGTTTTTCATCTCCGGCCGCTGCATCTCAAACTTTTTGGCAACGCAGGGCATGATGGACACATGGAAGATATCCTCCGATTCCACGCCGATTTTCTCCGGCAGGTAGCTCTTGACCAGAGCGCCGAATATCTGCTGGGGAGATTTGCAGGAGGACAGATGGGCCAGCTGGTCGGGGTAGTGGTACTCCATGTGCTTAATCCAGCCGGGACAGCAGGAGGTCAGCATGGGCAGCACACCGCCGTTTTGCAGCCGGTGAATCAGCTCCGTGCCCTCCTCCATGATGGTAACGTCGGCAGCGAAATCGGTATTGTAGGCATAGCCACCCAGCCGCTTCATGGCTGCGGCAATTTTGCCGGTGACATCTGTGCCGGGCTTCAGGCCGAACTCTTCGCCCAGGGTATGCTGGACGGCAGGGGCCATCTGCCAGACCACGGTCTTTTTGGGGTCGTTCAGGGCATCCATCACCCGCTGTATCTCGCTCTTTTCCGTCAGGGCCGCCACGGGGCAGACCTTGACGCACTGACCGCAGTTGATACAGGCGGTGGCGGACAGGGACACATTCTTCTTGGTGCGGGCATAACGGTCACCGGTTTCCGGATTGGTGTACATCTCGTAAATGCCAATCTTCTGCACCTCGTTGCAGACGGTGACGCAGCGGCCGCAGGCAATGCACTTGTCCATGTTGCGCACCATGGCAGGGCTGGAGGTGTCCATACCTCTGCCAGGCACCTTCCGCACCTGGGGGTTGATTTCAAACAGGTAGCTGACCTCCTGGAGCCGGCAGTGACCGCCGGTCTTCTGGCAGGTCAGACAGTCGTTGGGATGGATGCTGAGAATCTCCGTCAGCCGCTCCCGGCGGTAAGCCTGCACCGCCGGGGTGTTGGTGCGCACCACCATGCCGTCCCTTGCTTCGTACCGGCAGGCACGGCGGATTACGGTTTCTCCGTTCTCCTCCAGCTCCACCGCGCAGACGCCGCAGGAACCGGTGGGGGTCAGGCCCTTGAGATAGCACAGTGTGGGAATCTCAATCCCGGCGCTTCTGGCAGCCGCCAGAATGGAAGCGCCTCTGGGGCAGGTTATTTTTTTGTCATCAATGGTAAGGCAGATGTGGGTATCCACCATTCCACCGTAAAGTTCGTACATATCCTATCCTCCTGCAATCACATCTGGCCCTTGAGCAGGTCTTCCATGGCGCGCTCCTTGTGGCGGATGGTATCCGGCCCTTCGTTTTTGTAGTATTCCAGTGCGTCGGTCTGTGCCTGCCGTGTCAGGTATTGGCTTACCTCGGGGCTTACCTTCTCCACCCTGATGCCAATCTGCTTGAAGCCGGGAATCTTGGCGATGGGGTCCAGATTCTTCGCATCGGACAGAATGTTGGCGCCGTCGCCAAAGTGGAAGGGCATCCAGGCCACACCGGGCTCCAGCTTATCGGTCACATGGACCTCACAGAACACACTGCCTCTGGGGGAGGTGACCTGCACCCAGTCGCCGTCTGTCAGCTTCTTTTCGGCACAGTCGTCGGCGTTGAGCTCGATAAAGTTTCTGGGTGCGGTATAGTAGACGGCACGGGTGCGCTTGGTCTGGGTACGGGTGTGGTAATGGTAGAGCATACGGCAGCTCATCAGGGTGATGGGATACTCCGGATTCTGGGTCTCGGGAGAGGGAATCCACTCCATGGGAACCAGCAGACCCACCCCATTGTTGCGGGCAGGGCCGTTGACATGGAGAATGGGGGTGCCGGGGTGGTCGGCTGTGGGACAGGGCCACTGGCAGCCGGTGCCGCGAATCTTGTCGTAGGTCATACCGTGGTAGGAGGGGGTGACCACACACATTTCGTTGAAAATTTCCTCAACGCTGTCGTAGTGGGCGGGGTAGCCCAGGCGGGTCATCACCTCGCAGAGAATCTGCCAGTCCTGCTTACACTGGCCCTTGACGGGAACCGCCTGCCGCAGCAGCTGGACACGGCGCTCGGTGTTGGTAAAGGTGCCGTCCTTCTCCAGGAAGGCGGTGCTGGGCAGCACCACATCCGCAAGGGCCGCGGTTTCGGTGACAAACAAGTCCTGTACCACCACAAAGGCCTTTTCCAGGGCGTGGGCCACATGGCTGGCATCGGGGTCGGAAACCATGGGATTTTCGCCCATGATGTACAGGAACTTCACCTTGTCCTCCAGAATCGCGGGGATGGTCTCGGTGACGGTATAGCCCTTCTGGCTGCTGAGCTTTACACCCCAGGCCTTTTCAAATTTCTCCTGGACAGCGGGGTTGAATACCTTCTGATAGCCGGGGTAGTCGGTGGGCAGCGCGCCCATATCGCAGGCACCCTGGACATTGTTCTGCCCCCGCAGGGGGTTCACGCCATTGCCCACACCGCCCAAATTGCCGGTGACCAGGGCCAGATTGCTCAGGCTCTTGACATTGTCGGAGCCGTTCAGGTGCTGAGTGATGCCCATGGCATAGGCGATATAGGATTTGTGGGTGGAGGCATACATTCTGGCGGCATCAATAATCAGCTGCTTATCCAAGCCGCAGATTTCCGCCACCCGCTCAGGGGTATAGGACTTGACGCTTTCTTTCAGGGCTTCAATGCCCTCGGTGTGCTTGGCGATGTATTCCTTGTCCTCCAGACCTTCCGCAAAAATCACATGGAGCATACCGTTGCTCAGGGCCACCGAGGTGCCGGGGTTGATTTGCAGGTAGATGTCGGCAATGTCTGCCAGGGCAATCCGCTTGGGGTCGGCAACAATCAGCTTCTTGCCGGCCAGCTTGGCCTGCCGCACATACATACCCATGACCGGATGGGTGTCGGTGGTGTTGGAGCCGGTGATGAAAATCACGTCCGCATCCAAAACCTCCTGAATCCGGTTGGTCATCGCGCCGCTGCCCAGGGTGTTGGCAAGGCCGGAGACGGTGGAGCTGTGGCACAGTCTGGCACAGTGGTCCACATTGTTGGTGCCCACGGCGGCACGCATGAACTTCTGGAAGATGTAGTTGTCCTCGTTGGTGGCCCGGGCGCTGGAGAAGCCCGCCACTGCATCGGGGCCGTATTCTGCCTTCACCTGCTGAATTTTTCCGCAAATCAGGTCCAGGGCCTCCTCCCAGGAGGCAGGCTCCAGAACGCCGTTTTTGCGGATTAAGGGGGTGGTGAGGCGGTCCGGGTGGTTCACATAGTCATAGGCGAACTTTCCCTTGACACAGAGCAGTCCTCCGTTGGAGGGGCCGTTGGCCGGCTTGGCATCCACCACCTTCCCATTCTTCACGGAGAAGTCAATCTGACAGCCCACGCCGCAGTAGCCACAGGTAGTGCGGACAACCCTGGTTTCCCAAACCCGGAAGTCGTTCTGGGACTTGGGCATGAGGGCGCCCACCGGGCAGGCGGACACGCAGTTGCCGCAGGAGACGCAGTCAGTGTCGGCTATGGTTTCCCCACCGTTGGGAACGATGTAGATAAGGTCGTCCTTGCGTACCATTTTCAGGGCGTTGATGCCCACCAGGTCCCGGCAGGTGCGGACACATTTGCCGCAGCGGATGCACTTATCCATATCCCGCAGGTAGAAGCGGTTGGAAAGGTCTTTCTCCCGGTGGACAAAGGGTGCCGTGTAGGAAGGGCCGTCCACGCCGTACATCTGGCAGTATTTTTGCAGCTTGCAGCTTCCCAGCTTGCGGCAGTTGAGGCAGTCCATGGGGTGAATGGACAGCTTGTCCCGGAGAATGGCAATGCGGGCATCCCGGACGGCCTTGGTTTCCGTCCACACCACCATGCCGTTCTCCGCCTTGGTGCTGCAAGCGGGGACCAGGTAGTCCTGTCCCTCTACCTGGCAGGAGCACATCCAGCACTTGGTATCTTCCTCACAGCCATCCTCCCGGCGTTCGGGAAGACGTTCGTTGTCATCATGGCAGAAGGTGGGAATGAAGATTCCCACCTTTCTGGCAGCTTGCAGAATCGTGGCGCCCTCCGGCACTTCCACGAAACGGTTGTTAATCTTAAGCTGGATCATGGTATGTAATCTCCTTCTTTGCTTCACTGTACAAAGCACAGGTAAAAACCGTGCTGCTTTTCCGAAATGCTATCACTGTTATTGTAACATTGTCCTTGGGGGATTGCAATGGATTTTTTCCCAAAAGCCGTCTGCGGATTTCTGTCGAACCTGCCGTATACTCCCGGGAAAAGAGGGAAGCTATCCGTTCCCACAGTCTGCGCTGCCTTCGCTGTAGAGCATATCCAGCCCATGGGCCACGGGGTCGATGACCGCCAGAAGGTTTTCGGCAGAGGCCTTCTTGCTTCCGGGCAGGTTGATAATCAGGCTGCGTCTGCGAATGCCCGCCGCGCTGCGGGACAGGCAGCCCTTGGGGGTAATCTTCATGGACTCCGCCCGCATCGCCTCCGGGATGCCGGGGGTCAGCCGCTCCACCACCGCTAACGTGGCCTCCGGGGTGATGTCCCGGGGAGAGAAGCCGGTGCCACCGGTGGTCAGCACCAGGGCAATGCCCAGGTCATCGGCACACTTGCAAAGCTCCCCTTTGATGCTTTCCGGTTCGTCCGGAACCATTGCGGTGTACGTTACGTCAAACCCCTTTTCCGTCAGAATCCGGCACAGGTTGGGGCCGCTGGTATCCTCCCGCTCGCCCCGGTAGCCCTTGTCACTGACGGTAATCACCGCTGCTGTATAGCGCATTTTTCATTCCTCCCGAAAATAATCTCCGTGGACACCGCCGGTTTTGGAAAGCAGGCGGATGTCCGTAATCACCATGTCCTTCTGTACGGCCTTGCACATATCGTACACCGTCAGTGCGGCGATGGATACGGCGGTAAGGGCTTCCATTTCCACGCCGGTTCTGCCGTCGCAGGAGACCGTAGCCCGGATTTCCACGCTCTTTCTGGCTTCATCCAGAGACAGCTCCAGATTGATGCCGTCCATCAGGATGGGGTGGCACATGGGGATGATGTCCGGGGTGCGTTTTGCCCCCATGACCCCCGCAATCTGAGCGACGGTGAGCACATCTCCCTTTTTCATGCCGCCGCTTTGAATCAGCCCAAAGGTATGGGCATTTACAAGCACACGTCCGGCGGCAACGGCAATGCGCTGAGAAATGGGTTTTCCCCCACGTCCACCATCTTTGCCCGGCCTTGCTCATTAAAATGGGTAAAATCCGACATAATCAGCCTCCAATTTGATTCATGTTTCGCCCCACCTGGAAGCGATGAACGGCATCCAGATTCCCATGCCACGCAGGCTTGTTCCAGATGGCCTTTTCCAATTGACCGCGCATACCCGCAAAGTCCAGCCCCTTCAGGGCGTACTCCACATTGGAGTGGAGGCAGGGTTTTACCTTGCCGTCCGCCGTCAGGCGAATACGGTTGCAATCCCCGCAGAAATGGGCGTTCACCGGACTGATAAGCCCGATATTGCCCAAAGCCCCCGGCAGGCGGTAGAGCTTCGGTGCTGTTGACAAATACCCCCAAGTGGAATAACCCTTGAAAAATCACACCCAAACAACGAAAAAAGACCGCATTTGCGGCCTTTACCAGTCGTATCAGGTTCATAGCGCAGGCAGACAAGAGGCATTGTTCGGTTACGCGTTCAATGCCTCGTTTGTATGTCCGCCGCAGATTGTGCTCTGCCTTCTGGTGGGAGAAATTACCTTCGCACCAGATCTTCCGCAACCTCAGTGCGGCAAAGTATTCCGGCGCATTCCGGTTGCATCCTTTCTTTTCGAGTCTGTTTCGGTGGCTCGATCACCTTGAGATGATTTGTTTTTCTGCAGAAAAACAAAAAGAGCGGTTACCAACCACCGAAAAACTCCGGAAGTTCATAACCGCTCTATGTATGTGTTCACAACCT
>JALFGI010000055.1 GCA_022777455.1 Clostridiales bacterium
AGAAGCTTTTGAACGAGCAAAACGATGAAGCATAAATAAGGGAATGTGCTTATCGGTTTCACTCAGCAAATTGTATTTTGAAGCGCAGCCCGCTACCCCAATGCGCACCGGGCTGGTGTATGATCCGGGACTCCTGGGTAAAGCCCGGTAACGTTTTTGCACGCCAAATTGAAATTTATCGGTGTGACGGTACGGTGGAAATACCTTCCCCCGGTGGAAAGGTGCTTAAGTAGCGCACACTGGGGCGGATGAGGAATGGCGACAGGTGCGGTAGCGAAAGCAGCCAAACAGATGTGTTTGGGTACCAAAATGGTACCTTTTTAACCAACTGCAAATGAGAAATGAAGTGGTCGCCGTTCCTCATCAGTCTCGCTTCGCTCGACAGCTTCCCCCCGGGGGAAGCCATGGGCGCTGCCGCGCCAGTACGCTAAATTACAATTTGTCTGTTCGATAAGCCCTTTTTTATGGCCGCAGGGCGGCGGTGAAGCCGGGGGTTTGGGTGATGTTCATGTCTGCGTCCACCCACATGACCTCGGCGCCGCACTGCTCCGCCAATATCCTGCCTTCTTCCAGGGGCAGCAGGAACAGGGCGGTGGACAGGCAGTCCGCCAGGCCGGAGTCATCGCAGAGGATGGAAACGCTGCGCCAGTAGGCGGAGGGCATCAAAGTGTCCGGATCGATGATGTGGTGGTAGCTTTTTCCCTCCACAGTGTAGCTGCGCTGATAGTCGCCGCTGGTCACCAGGCTCTGTCCTGCCAGGCTCACCACGCACAGATTGTCCTCCCCGGCGTTGGGGGACTGAATGGCGATGTTCCATTTTTCGCCTCCGGGCTTGGTGCCTCGGGTGCACACATTGCCGCCCACGTTAAGCATATAGCCCTCGGGCAGGAGCTGGCTCACCCGCTGGGCGGCCCAGCCCTTGGCAATGGCGCCCACATCCAGCCGCTGGTCCGGATCGGAAAGGTAAACCGTCCCGGCTTCCTGGTCGATGATTACGGTGTCGAAGCTGGTATGCTTCGCTGCTTCCCTCAGTGCGTCCATGTCCGGCAGCGCGGCGTGCTTCGGGTCGTTCAGCCCTGCCTCCCGGGCCTGGTGCCACAGAGAGAGCACACTGCCCATGGCGGCATTCACCCTGCCATGGGTTTTTTCGTAATCCGCCCGGCAGTCCAGCAGCAGCTCCATCACGGCGCTGTCCACCTTCACCGGGGATACCCCCGCGCTGTCGTTGACCTCCTTCAGCCCACTGGGCCAGTCGTGATAGATGTCAAAAAGCCGATGATATTCCAGCAGCGCCAGGTGCACCTGCTCCGCCCGCTCCTGGAAAGCCTGCTCGTTAGGTTCATACCCCCGCAGGGTGGTGACGGTGTCGAATACGTCCAGAAATACCGTCTGATACACTTGCTTCTGTTTCCCGCAGCCGGAAAGCAACAGCAAAAGCAGCAGCAGAGAAATCACTTTTTTCAGCATGGAGATGGCTCCTTTTCACAATTTATCATCTATTCTATCAGCCTGTATCCAACCTGTCAACCGGGAGGAATTTCCGGCGTGTGATTGCACATTTTGCACGGATCAGCGTTTCACAGTAGACAAATTGTAATTTAGCGAACCGGAATTGCCGCACCCCTTGGCTCCCCCTCTGGGGGAGCTGGCTGCCCCGTAAGGGGCAGACTGAGAGGGCCGCATGGTTTTTCGGGTGCTATTATCTTACTGCGGTACCCTCTCAGTCAGCCTGTTCGGCTGACAGCTCTCCCAAAGGGAGAGCCAAGGGGCTCAGCCGTATCTGCCCGCCAAATTACAATTTTCCGCTCCGTCGAATGGATCCAATTTATTACTGCGTGATTGACAATTGCGCCGAAATGCTTTATAGTATCCATAGTTGATTTGTGTAAATTCAATCAAAAATTTGCAAAAGGATAGGTGAATCAACATGTACATGGATGATTACAAGCGCTGGGCCTCCGCTCAGCTGGAGGACCCGGCCCTAACCGCGGAGCTGGAGAAAATTGCCGGCAACGAAGAAGAGATCAAGGACCGCTTCGCTGTGGCCCTGAAGTTCGGCACCGCCGGTCTGCGGGGTGTGCTGGGCGCCGGCTCCAATCGGATGAATATCTACGTGGTCCGTCAGGCCACCCAGGGCCTGGCCAACTGGGTGAAGACCCAGGGGGGCAATCAGCTGGTTGCCATCTCCTACGACAGCCGCATCAATTCCGACGTGTTCGCCAAGACTGCCGCCTGCGTTCTGGCTGCCAACGGCATCAAGGTTCGGATTTATGATGCCCTGATGCCCGTGCCCGCCCTGTCTTTTGCCACCCGGTACTATGAGGCCAACGCCGGCATCATGGTTACCGCCTCCCACAACCCTGCCAAGTACAATGGCTACAAGGCCTACGGCCCCGACGGCTGCCAGATGACCGACGATGCCGCCGCCATTGTCTACGCCGAAATCCAGAAAACCGACATTCTGGAGGGGGCCAAGCTGGTTCCCTTTGAAGAGGGCCTGGCCTCCGGCATGATTTCCTATGTGGGCGAGGACTGCAAGGAAGCGCTGTACGACGCCATCAAGGCCCGCTCCGTCCGTCCCGGCCTGTGCAAGACCGCTGGACTGAAGCTGGTCTACTCCCCCCTGAATGGCTCCGGTCTGGTGCCTGTGACCCGGGTGCTCCATGACATCGGCATCGACGACATCACCATCGTCCCCGAGCAGCAGTTCCCCGACGGCAATTTCCCCACCTGCCCCTATCCTAACCCCGAAATTTTTGAGGCTCTGCGCCTTGGCCTGGAGCTGGCGAAAAAGTCCGGTGCCGACCTGATGCTGGCCACCGACCCGGATGCCGACCGGGTGGGCATTGCGATTAAGTGCCCCGACGGCTCCTATGAGCTGGTGTCCGGCAACGAGGTGGGCGTGCTGCTGCTGGATTACATCTGCGCCGGCAGGATTGAGAAGGGCACCATGCCCGCCAATCCCGTGGCGGTGAAGTCCATCGTCTCCACCCCCCTGGCGGATGCGGTTGCAGAAAGCTACGGCGTGGAAATGCGCAGCGTGCTCACCGGCTTCAAGTGGATTGGCGACCAGATTGCCGGCCTGGAGGCTGCCGGAGAGGTTGACCGCTTCATCTTCGGCTTTGAAGAGAGCTACGGCTATCTGGCAGGCCCCTACGTCCGGGATAAGGATGCCATCATCGGCTCCATGCTGATCTGCGAAATGGCCGCCTA
>JALFGI010000240.1 GCA_022777455.1 Clostridiales bacterium
GGGCCTGACGGAGGGCAAGCACTGCGACCTCTGCAACGAAGTTCTGGTTGCCCAGGAGGTTGTGCCCGCCACCGGTCACACGGAGGTCATTGATGCAGCCGTGGCACCCACCTGTACGGAAACGGGCCTGACGGAGGGCAAGCACTGCTCTGTGTGTAATGCCGTGCTGGTTGCCCAGACAGTAGTCCCCGCCAAGGGCCATACCGAAGTCATCGATGCCGCCGTGGCACCCACCTGTACCGAAACGGGCCTGACGGAGGGTAAGCACTGCTCCGTTTGTAACGAAGTCTTGGTTGCCCAGGAGGTAGTCCCCGCTAAGGGCCATACTGAGGTCATCGATCCCGCTGTGGAACCCACCTGTACCGAGACCGGCCTGACGGAGGGTAAGCACTGCTCCGTCTGCAACGAGGTCTTGGTTGCCCAGACAGTGGTCCCCGCCACCGGCCACACCGAGGTCATTGACGCAGCCAAGGCACCCACCTGTACGGAAACGGGCCTGACGGAGGGCAAGCACTGCTCCGTTTGTAACGAAGTCCTGGTTGCCCAGGAGGTTGTCCCTGCCACCGGCCACACCGAAGTCATTGATGCAGCCGTGGCACCCACCTGTACTGAAACTGGTCTGACAGAGGGCAAGCACTGCTCTGTCTGTAACGAGGTCTTGGTTGCCCAGGAGATTGTCCCTGCCACTGGCCACACCGAAGTGATCGACGCCGCCGTGGCACCCACCTGTACCGAAACCGGCCTGACGGAGGGCAAGCACTGCTCCGTCTGCAACGAAGTTTTGGTTGCCCAGACAGTGGTCCCCGCCAAGGGCCACACCGAAGAAACCATCCCCGGCAAGGCTGCCACCTGTACGGAAACCGGCCTGACCGACGGCGTGAAATGCTCCGTCTGCGACAAGATTCTGGTGGCGCAGACGGTAGTATCCCGCAAGGCGCACACGGAGGAAATCGACCCGGCTGTGGAGGCAACCTGTACCGAACCCGGTCTGACTGAGGGCAAGCATTGCTCTGTTTGCGGCGTGACGCTGGTGGGACAGAATTCGGTCCCCGCAAAGGGCCACACCGTGGTAATCGACGAGGCTGTAGAGGCTACCTGCACCGAGACCGGTCTGACCGAGGGCAAGCATTGCTCTGTCTGTGACAAGATTCTGGCAGAGCAGACGGAAGTACCCGCCAAGGGCCACACCGAAGTGGTGGATGAAGCGGTGGAAGCTACCTGTACCGAAACCGGTTTGACGGAGGGTAAGCACTGCTCCGTCTGTGACGAAGTGCTGGCTGCCCAGGAAGAAGTCCCGGCTTTGGGCCACGATTGGGGAGAGTGGACCGTCTCCGTTCCCGCAGCGCCGGAGGCAGAGGGGGAAGAAATCCGCACCTGCAGCCGCTGCGAGGAAGAAGAAACCAGGCCCCTGGCCTACACCGGCCACCGGCTGGAGCTGACAGGCACTGGGTTGGAGAACGAGAGCGTTGTTTGGATTGACGGCGCCCCCTGTTATGTCCAGAAGGACGCGTCCGGGAAGCCGTATCTGATCCTGCCGGAGCACTGCACGCCCATTCTGGTCACCTACTCCTTCAACACCGGCTCCGGTGACCGCCATGCCCAGTATCCCACCGGGATGCAGGTGTATCGGATTGTAACGACGGAGTCCGGCATGACAGTGGAGCATATCCCTGAGCTGGACAATCTGCTCCAGTATTCCGGCAGTTCCATCCGCATCACCGGCAAGAAGGGCATCCGCATGATTACTTCCATCAACCAGGCCACCCGCAATGCCCTCACCGGCAGCGGCCTCGCCGGGTTTACCCTGCTGGAATACGGCACAGCCCTGTGCCGCAGCAGCGTCCTGGAGGGCGGCGCGCCTCTGGTGCTGGGAACCGCCGGGGTGAAGTCCAACTACGCCTATTTGAAGGACGTTGCGGACCCGGTGTTCAAGTACACAGGCGGCCTGATCCAGTACACCAACGTTCTGGTTGGCTTCACCGATGAGGACTGCAAGGAAGACATCGCCATGCGGCCCTACATCAAGCTCCAGGACGAAAGCGGCGAAGTGGTCACCATCTACGGCGGCACCGTCTACCGCAGCATCGGCTACATCGCCTACCAGAACCGGAATGCCTTTAAGCCCGGTTCCGAGGCCTACAATTATGTGTGGAACATCATCCACTATGTGTACGGCGATCAATACGACGCCGACTACAAAGGATAAGGAGGAATCGGAATATGAAAAAATGGACGGCCCTTTTCCTGAGCTTGCTGGTGATCCTGGGCTGTACCGCAGCCGCCGCCGGGGAAGGAACGGAAGAGGCCACCATCCTGGCGGACAAGGTGCCCGCCGTGGTGGAGCTTCTGGCCCGGGGAGATACCGTGAACGTGGTGGGAGAATTCGACGAGGACCACTATGTGATCGAAAGGGAAGCAGGTTTCGGCCTGGTGGAAAAAATGCTGCTTTCCATGGCCGATGACCCTGCTTACGAAGCCTGGACCGGCTACTCCCGGGGCAGCCGGAACCTATACGACAATTATCACCTGTGGGGCGAGCCGGTGCAGGTGCTGGGCACCAACGTGAAGGTGGAAGTGCTGGACGAGCTGGACGGCTGCTGCGTGGTGAAATGGGATGACGTCACCGGCTTTATGAAGATGGATGACATCAGCAGATATCCCATCCAGAGTGGCGGCGGTGGCGGTGCCCCTGCAGGAGGCAATGACGGCGGCGAGATCAGCCTGAGCCGCAACGAAGGCATCATCACCGGCGGCATCGTCCTGCTGAACGGCATCACCTGGGAGGCAACCGTCACCGGCGAGGCCACGGTGAAAGCCGATGGCACGGAAGTGGTGCTGTGCTATTTTGACCGGGAGGACACCGTGCAGATCCTGCCGGAGCCCGACGAAGAATGGGAAGGCTACGTCACGGTGCTGGTGGATGGCAGTTATGCCCATGTGAAGTCCGCCCTGCTCCTGCCGGAGGGGGAAGAGCCCTACGAAGCGTGGGACGGCTATGCCAAAAAGGACGCCCGGCTCTACGACAATTTCTGCCTCCGGGGTGAGGGAGAAACCCTGAACACCAACACGGCGGTTCATGTGGTTGCGGACCTGGAAATCTGCTATCTGGTCACGGTGAAGGGCGAATTCGGCTACATGGCCAAGGACCTGGTAAGCCCCACCCAGACCGCCACCTACAGCGCCCCAGCCGGCGGTGGTGGTCAGGAATGGTCCGACCCGGTTCTGTAAGCACATAAAATGAAAGCCAGGAGCGGAATTATCCGCTCCTGGTTTGATTTTTCGCAGGGCTGCCGTGGAAGGGATGGGACACCCCGGCCCGTTTGCAGGTAAAATTCCGAATCGTTGCCATAATTCCATAGACAAATTGCGCAATTTTTGGTATACTAAGCAAATCCCTGATTTGTGAACAGGAGGCAATTTATGCACGAATATCTTTTGAGCTGCGGCTCCACGGCGGATCTGACCCGGGAGCAGATGGAGAAGCGGGACATCCACTATGCCTGCTTCCATTTTTCCCTGGACGGGAAGGAGTACCAGGATGACATGGGTCAGTCCATGGCCCCGGAGGAGCTGTACGGGAAAATGGTGGCGGGGGCGGATGTGAAGACCTCCCAGGTCACCATGGCGGAATATCTGGACTATTTTGGCAGCCTGCTCCGGCAGGGGAAGGACGTTCTTCACATTGACTTCTCCAGTGGCCTGTCGGGCTCTTTCAATTCCGCCCGGCTGGCGGCGCAGGAGCTGGCGGAGCAATATCCCGACAGAAAAATCATCGTGGTGGATTCCCTGGCCGCTTCCAGCGGCTACGGCCTGATCATGGAGACCCTGGCGGATATGCGGGACGCGGGCCGGAGCATCCAGGAGCTGCACCAATGGATCGAGGAAAACAAGCTGCGGATGCACCACTGGTTTTTCTCCACCGATCTGACCTTCTACATCAAGGGCGGCCGGGTGTCCAAAACCGCCGGCCTGGTGGGTTCCCTGTTGAATATCTGCCCCCTGCTGAACATGGACTGCCAGGGAAAGCTTATCCCCCGTGAAAAGCTCCGGGGCAAAAGGAAGGCCATCCATCGCATCGTGGAGATGATGGAAGCCCACGCCCAGGGCGGGCTGGACTACAGCGGAAAATGCTATATCTGCCATTCCATGTGCCTGGAGGATGCCAAAACGGTTGCCGCCGCCGTGGAGGAGAAGTTCCCCCACCTGCAGGGCCGGGTGGAGATCTATCCCATCGGCGCCACCATCGGCAGCCACACCGGCCCCGGCACCCTGGCCCTGTTCTTCTGGGGCGATGAGCGGAAGAATTAGTTGATACACCTGAATCAAAAAAAGAGCTTTGGCTCCCACCGAAAGGGGATACCAAGGCTCTTTTTTTGAAGACAGAGAGATATCACAAGGTTCGCCCATACCAAAAGCGGCCTGCGGCATCCTTTCGCACATTACAGGGCGTTTTGGACCAGAGCCTGGTACATGTCCTCCGTCAGGTCACAGCCGTAGAACAGCTTGTAGTAGGCGGTCACTTCCTCCTGAAGGTCGTAGTCGGTGTACTCCGGGTACAGCAGGCTCCCCAGCCACAAAATGCCCAGGTAGCGCTGCACCGCGGGGGGAGAGGACAGCCAGCCGTAGGGGCCGGAGGGGGTCTCGTAATAATGGCCGGCGGCAATGGCGTCCAGGCTCTGCCATTCCGGCAGGGAGGCCACTTCGGCGTAACAGCTGTCCGGGGCGAAGAGGATGTACTCCGGGTTCCACTCCAGAATCTGCTCCAGATCTACCTCGTTTCCGCTGCCGCTGGAAACCGCCTGCTCCAGCTGGGCCAAGTTCTTACCCATCAGGTTCACGGTCTCGGCATGGAAGGAGCCCTCCGCCAGCACGTTCACGCCCTTGTCTCCCAGACAGTACAGCACTTTCTTTCGGGCGCCGTCGGCATCCACCCGCTCCATCATGGCAGTGGCACGGTGATAGGTATTTTCGCACCAGGAGGCCAGCTTCTCCGCCTGTTCCTCCCGACCCAGCAGGCTGCCCAGCAGCCGGTAGCCTTCCGGGGCAGTGGCCACCGTGGCGTCGATGTGCAGGAAGGGGATGCCGGTCTGCTCCGTCAGAGCATCCAGGTCCTCTGCGATGGTTTTCTTGGCCTCTCCCACGTCGATGACCACATCCGGTGCCGCGGCCAGCAGAGCCTCCAGGTCCATTTCCCCCTTGCCGCCGTAGAGCTGACCCAGCTCCGGCAGCTGGGTGATATTCTCCGGCAGATAGGCGGATGCACTGTTGGCAAAGCCATTGCTCACTCCTACCAGCATATCCCCCGCCAGGGGCAGCAGATACACCTGGGACAGGGGGCCGGAGACGGCAACGGATGTAATCTCAGCGGGGATCGTAACGGTGCGCCCGGCGGAATCCGTAAATTCCCGGGTTTCGGGAGTGTTGGCACTTGCGCCCCCCAGGGAGAAAACCGCCAGCAGCAGGCAAAGGGCCAGTAAAAGGGTGAGTGTTTTTTTCACGCCTTGGAATCCTCCTTGAATTTTTTGTTTTTTAAAATGTTGTTTGGCGGTGGATGGAATGGAACCATGTTCCGCCATCACTGTAGGGGAGGCTCTTAGCCTCCCGCCAGGGAACGCGCGTGAGTGTTCGGTTGAATGGCACACGGTTCGTCATCTCGTAGGGAACGGCCTGCGTGCCGTTCCCCCCAGCCCCCGGAATTTGCACGGTACGTTGAATGGTATCCCGTCCGGTCAAATCGCATCCCATTCAACCGGGCATTCCGGCCCGGTGGGTTATGGCAGCTACGCGAACGGAACGGCACACAGGCCGTTCCCTACGGTGAAGACGATATACATGCCTCTCAACCAAACACTCAGGTACGCAACCTGGCGGGCGGCTGCGAGCCGCCCCTACAGTGAGTTAGGCGGCGATCCGGTACGCCAAACAATCCTTTATCCATGTGGTTGCGAAATCCGCTTCAGGTCAGATTGGCGGGAATACAAACTCTCGCCCGGTCATCGTACAGCTTGACCACGTCCACCTCCACACCGTACAGTGCCCGGATGGTTTCCCGGGTCAGTACCTGGGCGGGGGAACCATCCAGAAGGATGCGGCCGCCTTGCAGGGCCAGGATGCGGTGGGAAAACAGGTAGCTCTGCTCCGGGTGGTGGGTGGTCTGGATGATGGTGTACCCCTCCCGGGCCAGGGCGCGGACCTGCTCCAGGATGCGCAGCTGGTTTCCGAAATCCAGGTTGGCGGTGGGTTCGTCCAGCATCAGGATGGGGGCGTTCTGCACCAGCGCCCGGGCAATCAGCACCAGCTGCTGTTCGCCCCCGGAGAGCCGGTGGAAGCACCGCTGGGACAGATGGGAAATCCCAATCTTATCCAGAGCCCACCGGCAGCGCTCCATCTGCTCCCGCCCGGGGCAGCGCAGGGGGGACATGGCGCTGGTGGCGCCCATGAGTGCGATGTCAAACACCCGGTAGTTGAAAACCGGGCGGCTGGACTGGGGAATGTAGGCGATGTGCCGTGCCGCCTCCCGGGGGGAAAACTGCCGTGCCTCCACCCCGTCCACCAGCACCTGGCCGGTATAGCCGGAGAGCAGCCCCAGCATGCAGCGAAACAATGTGCTCTTTCCCACCCCGTTAGGGCCCAGGATGGACAGAAATTCCCCCGGCTCCACCCGGAAGGAGATGTCCTGCAGCACCGGGCGGGTTCCGTAGGAAAAGCTGAGATTTTTCACCTCAATGCTCATAATGGTCCCTCCTTCCCGTAATCATCCACAAAAAGAAAGGCGCGCCGATGAAGGAGGTGAGGATGCCGATGGGAATTCCCGCGGTGGTGAGGCTGCGAGACACATTGTCCACCAGCAGCAAAAAGATGCCTCCGCCCAGCATGGAGGCGGGCAGAAGCCAGCGGTAGTCCGCCCCCACCACCCGGCGCAGCACGTGGGGAATCACCAGCCCCACCCAGCCGATCATACCGCTGACCGAAACGGCGGAGGCGGTGACCAGGGTGGAGCAAAGCACGATTACAAGCCGAATCCGGGGGGCATTGACCCCCATGGCCCGGGCCTCGTCATCCCCCATGGTGATTACATTCAGCTGCCAGCGCAGCAGAAGCAACGGGATCAGCCCCGCCAGCATGGGAAGAATCACGAATCCAATCTCTCTCCACCGGGCCCCGGACAGGCTGCCCATGAGCCAGAAGGTGATCTGTGGCAATTGGTTGTTGGGGTCCGCCGCCAGCTTGATGAACGAGGTGCCGGACTGAAACAGGGACGACACCATAATTCCCGCCAGCACCAGTCCCAGCACCCGTTCGCCCTTGGCATAGCGACTGACCGTGAACACCAACGCCACCGTCACCAGGCTCATGAAAAAGGCGCCCAGGGTGATGCCGATGCTGGAAAGGCCCAGCAGAATGGCCAGGGCCGCGCCAAAGCCCGCCCCGGCGGAGGCGCCCAGAATGTCCGGGGAGGCCATGGGATTCTGAAAAACCCCCTGGTAGCTGGCACCTGCTGCGGCAAGGCAGGCGCCCACCAGCACGCTGAGCAGCACCCGGGGCAGCCGGATGTTCCACACCGCCGCCTCCATCTGGGCGGTCCAGAAGCGCTGGATGGGCAGCCCCAGGCGGCTCCCCAGAATGCCCAGCAGCTCCTTCAGGGGGACCGGGTACCGGCCCAGGGTGAAGGACGCCAGGGTGCAGGCCACCAGGACAGCGGCCAGCACCGGCACCGTCAGGCGGTGTTTTGTTTCGGCAGATTTCATGATCGGTCTCCTGTCAGTAAAAATGGGACGCCCATGGGGTAGGGCGGGCCGGGAATCTCTCCCAGAATCTTTCCCCGCATCCCCGCCCGATCCGTGATCACCAGGCCGGCCAGCCGGTGAATGCCCAGCTCCAGCAGCTTCGGGCACATGGGGCAGCTGGGTCCGGCGAGAATGGTATAGGCGCTGCGGCACAGGGAGAGCAGGTGGGGCAGGGTTTTGTTTACCAGGGCGCTGGCGGTGATGATCACCGTATCGCATCTTGGCAGCAGATCGTCACAGGCGGAATCCGGGTAGTCCCCGGGACGGGGGTTCCGCTCCAGAATCCAGACCCGGGAAGCTTCCTCCCGGATGGATTTGGGCATATTCAGGTGACCCACCACTCCGATCCGCTGCCCCCGCAGGTCCAGTCCCGCGGTGCAGTAATTTTCAAAGGGCTCGTAGGCCTTCAGCCGCTGCAATCGCTCCGGGGTGTTGTAGTAAGCATTTACCGCCGCCATGCCGAAGCCGGCTTCCCGGAGGTTCCAGCTTTTGCAGGCCCGGGCCAGCTCCTTCAGGGGCATTCCGGGATAATCCGCTCCCAGCATCCGGGGAGCGGTATCCCCCTGGGTGGTCATGGCCATGCCAAAGGAATGCTCCGTCTCCACCGCCGTCCAGCATTGGCCGGATACCGTGGAGGTAACGGTTTGAGCCTCTTCCATGCCGGAGAGCAGAAGGTCGTAAAGGGCAAAAAAGTCATCCATGGGCATATTCCTCCACCCATTTTTCCGCCAGTGCCCTGGCGGTTTGGTCAAATTGGCCGCAGGGGTACAGGCAGGTGTCCGGGTCCGCTTCCATCCATCGGCGCAGCCGGTTCGCGGCGGCGGTATATTCCTCCGTCAGTCCCAGGGCACTGACCAGGGAGCCCGCCGGGCCTTCTCCCTTCATCACCCCCAGGATGGGGACGCCGCTTTCCAGCGCCGCTTCCAGGGCGGTCACAAATTCCGGGCAGAGCAACTCCACCCCGCCGATTTCGTCCAACACCAGTACCTCGCCCCGGAGGAGCCGGATACCCAGGCCGGCGAACACCTCCAGGTGCACCCGGGGCTTACCGGAGGAAAAATCCAGGAAAACCTCCCGGGCGCTTCCGTCGGGGCTTTCCAGCAGGAAATTCACCGGACGCCCCTCCCGCAGCGCGCCCCGCCGGGTGCGAAATCCGCCGCACCGGGGAAGGCGGTGACCCAGGGCTTCTTCGATGGCGGTGCTTTTTCCGCAGCCCATGGGGCCGGTTAAAAACAGCCGTCTCATGGTTATTCCCGGTTTGCCCGATGCTGAATCAGCTGGGCGGCAATGGAAATGGCAATTTCCGCTGGGGTCTCCGATTGAATGTCCAGTCCGATGGGGGTGGTTACCAGATCCAGTTCGCGATCCTCCAGGCCGTATTCCTCCTTCAGCACCCGGCGGACCCCGGCGGCCTTGTGTCGGCTGCCGATGACGCCGCAGTAGCTGGGACGGCAGCGCAGCACCTGGGCCTGCACCACCGTGTCGGAGGCGTGGCCCCGGGTCATAACACACACATAGTCCTGCTGTCCGATCTGGAAATAATCGGAGATCCGGCTGTAATCCCCCAGGATGACCTGCCAGGCGCCGGGGAACAGAGCGGGGGAGGCAAATTCCGCCCGGTCCTCCATGACCACGCACCGGAAGCCGATGTGGGCCAGTACCGGCACCAGCTCCTGGGACACATGCCCGCCGCCGAAGATATACACCCGCCCGGCGTCGCAGATTTGCTCGATGTACCAGTTTCTCTCCCCCTCCCGGACCCATTTGGGATGCCGGGTCAGCCAGGGGGCCAGCGCTTCGTTGGACTTGTCTGCCAGGGACAGGCGGCCGCCGTTTCCAATGTCGGAAATCAGCCACAGGTCCTTTCCCTGGGCAAATCCCTTTTCCGCCTCCTCCGCCAATGCAATGGCCCCGGTGTCTCCGGGGGCCAGGTAATGGAAGAACACGTCGCACCCGCCCCCGCAGATCATCCCCAGCTTCTGCACATCGTCTTTGGTCAGGGTGAAGCTGTGGTCCCGGGAGCACTTCTGCTTCAGCACCTCCCCGGCGATTTCCTCAGAGCGGTATTCCACGGCCCCGCCGCCGATGGTGCCGCAGATGCGGCCGTCACGGCCCACCAGCATTCTGGCTCCCGCGCCCCGGGGGGTGGCACCGGAGGAGGCGATCACCGTCACCAGGACCAGCTCCTCCCCCGCCAGCAGGCGCTGACGGATGGTTTTCATCATTTCACGCATGGTTTTTCCTCCATTTTTCCTCCGACACGATTCCCGGAGGCGCCATTGGCAGTTTATTTTGTGCCTGCCGGTTTCATTCAGTATATCGGAAAAATGTAATTTAGCGTACCGGAACCGCACCCCCTTGGCTCCCCCTCTGGGGGAGCTGGCTGCCCCGTAAGGGGCAGACTGAGAGGGCGACATGTATTGTCATCATCTTACTGCGGTACCCTCTCAGTCAGCCTGATCGGCTGACCGCTCTCCCAAGGGGAGAGCCAAGGGGGTGCTGCCGTATCAGCCCACCAAATTACAATTTGTCAAATTACCGAGCCGAAAGGCACTCCTTTGTTATCTATCATACCCCTTGCCTGGGAAAAAGTAAAGAGAGAACCGGCCGGAATTGCGGTTTTCCGGTACAAAGCGCGTTTCCCGGGGAAGGGGGTTGATGCCGTTATCCACCCTTTTTTGCACATTTTTCCGGCCTGGTGCTGGATTTCCTGCAAGCGGCGTGGTATGATACAATAAAGAGAGCGCAGAGCTGCGTGCTTCGGAAAAGGCTGCAAGGAGGACAATATGGTCAATTTCAGAACAGAAAAAGTATCCGAAAACATCACCCGCATCTTCGGCATCTCCGGGGAGCTTTGGTACCTGGTGGAGGGCACGCAGAAGGCTGCCCTGCTGGACACCGGCAGCGGCATCGGCCGTATGAAGCCTCTGATTGACAGCCTGACGGACAAGCCGCTGCTGATTCTTCTCACCCACGGCCATGTGGATCACGCCATGGGCGCCACGGAGTTTGACTGTCCCATTTACATGAACGGAGCGGATGACGGCATCTACGAAGCCCACAAGCCCATGGAAATGCGCAGGGAGTGCCTCGGCGGGACGCCCGGGGAAATCCGGGACCTGATTGAAGACAGCGACTTCATTCCCTTCCGCACCCGGCCTTTCCTCCCCCTGCATCACGGTGACGTTTTTGATCTGGGCGGCACCACCATCGAAGCCTACGCCTGCGTGGGCCACACCCCCGGCTCCATGGTGTTCCTCCTGCGGGAAGCGCGCACCCTCCTGCTGGGCGACGCCTGCAATTTCTTTACCTTCCTGTTCTTTGATTACTGCGCCCCTGTGGAAACCTATCGGAAGAACCTGCTGGTGCTGAAGGATCAGCTTTCCGGCAAGGTGGACAAAATTCTTCTGAGCCATGGCGACGGAAACGCTCCCCTGAGCATCATTGACGGAGTGATCGCCGTGTGCGAGGACATTATGAACGGTCGGGTGGATAACGTCCCCTTCGTATTCATGGGCGAGAGCGCTGTCATCGCCAAGGCAATGGCCTCCGGCGGCCGCGCCGACGGCGGCGTGGGCAACATCGTCTATCAGACCGACCACATTTTTGAAAAGAAATAACCCTGGTATTGTGGAGAACAAAATTACAGGCTTTGGTAAGCGGATCGTAAAATTGTAATTTGGCGTACCGGAACCGACCCCTTGGCTCCCCCTATGGGGGAGCTGGCTGCCCCTTAGGGGGCAGCCTGAGAGGGCAACACAGTTTGGATTTAAGGCTGTTGCTATCTTTCCTGCGGTACCCTCTCAGTCAGCCTGTTCGGCTGACAGCTCTCCCAAAGGGAGAGCCAAGGGGTGCGACTGTATCAGCTTGCCAAATTACATTTTTTTTGCTTGCCTTGCCAAAGCAAAATCCATGGGTGGGGCTTGTTTCCCTGGGGAAAATGGTCTATAATTGGGAAAACGAAACAACACGGAGGAAATCCAATGCTTACCCTGATGAACGGGCGGCCGGAGACGAATGACGGCCGCCTGGAAAAAGAAATCAAATGCTATGACCTGCTGGACCGTCTGGGCATTCCCTACCAGCGCCTGGACCACTGGCCTGCGGATTCCATGGAGGTCTGTGGGGAAATTGACAAGAGCCTGAACGCGGTGATCTGCAAGAACCTGTTCCTCAGCAACCGGCAGGAGACGGCCTTTTATCTGCTGTTGATCCCCGGCGACAAGCCCTTTAAAACCAAGTACCTTTCCGCCCAGCTGGGGGTGTCCCGGCTGTCCTTCGGAAAGGAAGAATACATGGAGCAGCTTCTGGACAATACCCCCGGCTCCGCCACGGTGTTGGGATTGATGAACGATACGGAAAATCGGGTGCAGCTGGTGATCGACAAGGATGTGCTGCGCCATGAGTACCTGGGCTGCCACCCCTGCATCAATACCTCCAGCCTGCGCCTGCGGCTGACCGATGTGCTGGAAACGCTGCTGCCCGCCATGCACCACAGCCCCATCCTGGTGGAGCTGCCCTGGGAACAGGAGGCACCATGCACAAATCCGTGAGCATTGCCCTTGGGGAGGTGGGCTATCTGGAAAAGAGAACTCCCGAAAACCTGGACGACAAACAGGCCAACCCTGGGGAAGCAAATTTCACAAAATATGCCCGGGACATGGCGAAGCACCTGGGCTTTTATCTGGGCAGCAAGCAGGGGTATCCCTGGTGCGACGTGTTCGTGGACTGGTGCTTTACCCAGGCCTATGGGGTGCAGATGGGCAGGAAGCTCCTGTGCCAGCCCATCCTCAGCAAGGGAGCCGGCTGCCGCTACTCCTATGGCTATTTCCAGGAGGCGGGACGGCTGGTTTTCCAGCCCCAGCCGGGGGATCAAATCTTTTTCCGCCGGAATGACCAAATCTGCCATACCGGAATTGTGGTAAAGATCGAAAACGGCCTGGTGTACACCGTGGAGGGAAACACCTCCGATGAAGAAGGGGTGATTCCCAACGGCGGCTGCGTGACGGAAAAGCATTACCCCATGGATTCCCCCCACATCGCAGGCTACGGCCGCCCGGATTATTCCCTGGTGAATGAGTGAGTAAATTGTAATTTGAAGCGCAGCTCGCTACCCCAATACGTGCTCGGCTGGTCTGTTGTCGTTACACTCCTGGGTATAAATTGTGGTATGATTGCCACCGGCAATCATCAGGATTCTGATTCGCTGCGCGGAGCACCACGCTCGGTTCGTTTTTGCACGCCGTGATTGGA
>JALFGI010000266.1 GCA_022777455.1 Clostridiales bacterium
GTGTGATGAAGTTTGATTCCATATGTAAAAAGTTTTCAAACTATGAGATAGAACGCGGAAACGAGCAGGGTGCAGAATACATATCCATTGTGAAAAAAGATTTTCGTGAACCGATCAAGGTATACTATGAACCGGACATGCAGGAATACATCGTTACATTCGCAACACAGCATCTTCATATTGATGAGGAGGACGAGCTGATCGATGCGGTTTTCGGATTCGCCAATGCCGGTGTCGCCGCCATCGAGTTTTACGAAAATGGGAAAAACAGATTCGGAGGCCAAATTGAAACCAGTCTGCTGGATCATTTGACGTATGATTCTTTGCGAACCCGTTTTGGTTATCTCCAGCTTGATATCAGTCAAATGACCTTTCGTGTGTATGCCTGGGACCAGAAATATTGTTTTGAAGGTTCCTTTGTGAAATCGGCAGAAAATACTGTTCAAATCATCAAAAAGGAAATGATACCATGAGAATTGAAACAAACCGACTGATCATCACCGAATTTACAATGGATATGGCCCAGGCCGTCCATCTGCTCTCCCTGGACGAGGACAACCGCCGCTTTGTTCCCGACGAAGTGTTCGAGACCGTGGAGGAAGCAGCGCAAACCCTGGAATTTCTGATGGGATGCTACACCTCCGGCAATGGTCCGCTGGTATATCCCGTGCTGCTGAAGTCCGGTACTTACATCGGCTATGTACAGGCAGTCCCCTTTGGCAACGGCGCCTGGGAGGTCGGCTACCACATTGGCAGCGACCATACCCGCCGGGGATATGCCACCGAAGCAGTCACCGCCTTTCTTCCTGTAATCATGAAGCAGATCGGCATCACCGAAATTGCAGGTATTTGTCTTGCAGAGAATCTTGCTTCCATCCAAGTGATGCAGCACGTTGGCTTCACCAAGCTGTACCAGGGTTTGGGCAATTATCAGGGACAGGAGCGGGAAATCTGCAGATTTGTGTATTACCTCTCCCCGAAGGAGATCGTGGTGAAATTCTTTGAGGATGGCTATACCAATCAAAACTACGACTATATCATGACCTGTGTGGCAGATAATTACATCGACCATAGCCCCGCAGGGGCCAGGAGCAACGCAGATGCCGTGGGCATTTTGAAAATCGTGGCCGGACAATTTTCCGATCTGACCGTAAAAGTGCTGGATGCTTTCGCGGAAGGCGGCATGGTTGCAACCCGTGTTCTTTACGAGGGAACCCATACCGGCACCTGTATGGATATCCCTGCAACAGGAAAGCACATCTCATTTGAAGCCCTGGAAAACTTCAAAGTGGAGCAGGGAAAGATCACCGAATCCTGGGGCTACTGGCCGGATAAGGAAATCGAATACAAGCTGAAATCGGAATAAGCTGCAAAAACGGCGCGACCCTTTGGTCACGCCGTTTTTGCAGGGATTTTATTTTGCCATAAAGGCTTCGATTTCATCAGGGTTCCTGATGATGTCTGCGGACAGGACCTTGCAGCCGTCCTCGGTGATGAGCAGGTCGTCTTCGATGCGGATGCCGATTTCCCACTCGTCGATGTACAGACCGGGCTCGTCGGTAATCACACTGCCCGGCATCAGCTTCGCGCCCTCCACCGTCACATCGTGCACGTCAATGCCCAGATGGTGGGAAACGCCGTGCATATAGTACTTTCCGATGTCCTCTTCCTTCTCGATCAGGCCCAGCTCCATGCAGCCTTCTGCCAGAATCTTCTTGCAGATGTCGTTCAGGTCCCGGGTGGTCATGCCGGGCTTTGCCTGGGCCGCCACTTCCTGATTGGCCTTCAGAACGATCTCATACACCTTTCTCTGCCGGTGGGAGAATTTGCCGTTTACGGGGTAGGTTCTGGTGATGTCGGAGCAATAGCCCTCGTACCGGACGCCCAGGTCCATCAGCAGCAGGCTGCCATTCTGGCAGGTATCCCGGTTGGTTTCATAATGGAGCATGCAACCGTTCTTTCCGCTGCCGGCAATCGTGGGGAAGGAAACGCCCTCCGCCCCCAGGTAATGCACCATGTATTCATAGTTCGCCTGGGCCTGGTATTCCTTCATGCCGGGCTTCAGAGTCTTCATCACATGCTGAAGGGACTGATTGGTGATGTCAATGGCCCGCTCCATCAGCTGAACTTCCTCCTCATCCTTCCGCATCCGCAGTTTGGAAACCATGGGCCAGAGATTACGAAGGGTTATGCCGGGATGGTCGGCGGCAAACTGCTGGGATTTGGCCAGATTGTAGTCCGGCAGATCAGTGGTCTGATGGCGATAGCAGTCAAAATAGCAGACAGAAGTCGCAGAAAAATTCAGCAGGTAGTTGAGCTCCGGCTCAAATCGATCCACAAAGCGAACATCCTCAATCTGGCTCTGCTGCTTTGCCTCATCCACGGTGACCATCTTACCCGTCCACCGCTCCGCCGCAGGGTCCGCCTTCTCGATATAAAGGGTCGTCCGGCTGTTTTCCCCGGATTTTCGCATCAGCAAAATCATATTCTCCCGGCGCAGGCCTGTCAGGTAGAAGAAGTGGCGGTTGGCTTCAAATTCATGGTAGGCATCCGCGCTGATGTGGGCCGGAGAACCGGAATAGAGAATCAGCAGGGATTCCTCCTCCATCTGTTCCAGGATGCTCTTTCTTCTCGCTTCGTAATTCATGAATACGCTCCTTTTTGTACGATCAGTCATATTCCGGAATATGGAAAATCGGCAACCTTCTTGCGAAGCTTGCCGATTTTTGGCGCCCCCTGTTGGACTCGAACCAACGACCTGCGGATTAACAGTCCGTCGCTCTACCGACTGAGCTAAGGGGGCATTATGTTGGCATTACCTATCTTCCCGGCAAGTCGCCCTGCAAGTATTGTCGGCGCGGA
>JALFGI010000272.1 GCA_022777455.1 Clostridiales bacterium
GCAGCCAGCTCTCCCAAAGGGAGAGCCAAGGGGTGCTGCCGTATCTGCCTGCCAAATTCCAATTTGTGCATTTGCCCCGGAAAGAAATTGGGCACAAAAAATTTATATTTTTGTGGTTGTCCTAATGGGGATTCTATGCTAAAATACAGTCGATGCAATCTGCCGAGGGGCAGAAAGATGGAACAAAGGAGTGAAGACCATTGGCTGAAGTCAAATATAAGCGCATTTTGCTGAAGGTAAGCGGCGAGGCCCTTGCCGGGGATGCGCACCGAGGCCTGGATTTTACGGTGATCAATTCCGTGTGTGAGGTCATCCGGCAGTGCCGGGATCTGGGTGTACAGATCGGTCTGGTGATCGGCGGCGGCAATTTCTGGCGGGGCGTGAAGGACGGCGCGGACAAGATGCAGCGCTCCCACGGCGATGCCATGGGGATGCTGGCCACCGTGATGAATTCCATTGCCGTGGCGGACGCTTTGGAAAAGCACGGGGTGGACGCCCGGGTGCTTACCGCGGTGGAAATGAATAAATTTGCTGAGTATTTCACCCGGGATACCGCCGACCGCTACCTGAACGAGGGAAAAGTGGTCATCTTCGCCGCGGGTACCGGCAACCCCTATTTCTCCACCGATACCGGCGCGGTGCTCCGGGGTGTGGAGATCGAGGCCGACGCCATCCTGATGGCCAAGAACGTGGACGGCATCTATTCTGCCGACCCCAACAAGGACCCCGCCGCTGTGAAATTCGACGAGCTGACCTATGACGAGGTTCTGGCCCGTCACCTGCAGGCAACGGATACCACCGCCATGACCCTGGCGATGGATAACCATATGACCCTGGTATGCTTTGCCCTGAAAGACCCCCAGAATATCCTCCGCGTGGTATGCGGAGAAAAAATCGGAACGATTGTGAAGGAGGATTAACAAATGAGTGTCGATTTTAAGGAGTTTTCCAAGAAAATGGACAGAACCCTGGATTACCTGGGAGAGGAATTCGACGCGGTCCGTGCCGGCCGTGCTAACCCCAGAGTTCTCGACCGCATTACCGTGGAATACTATGGCAGTGAGACGGCGCTGAACGGCGTTGCCACGATTTCTTCCCCCGATGCCCGCACCCTGGTGATTCAGCCCTGGGACGGCAAGCTCCTGAAGGACATCCAGAAGGCAATCCAGACCTCTGATCTGGGCATTAACCCCCAGAACGACGGCCGGGTGATCCGCCTGGTGTTCCCCCAGCTCACCGAAGAGCGCCGTAAGGACCTGATCAAGCAGGTCAAGAAGTACGCCGAAGAGGCCAAGGTTGCCCTGCGGAACATCCGCCGGGACGGCATGGACTATGTGAAAAAGCTGAAGAAGAATTCCGAAATCACCGAGGACGACCAGAAGAAGGGTGAGAAGGACCTGCAGGATCTGCTGGACCAGTATATCAAGAAGGTGGACTCCGCCCTGGCTGCCAAGGAAAAGGAACTGATGGCCATTTAATCGCCAAAGGATTTCATCCCCGGGGACCTGTCCCCGGGGGTGAAAGGCTGAGAAGAGAAAGTGTGGCAAGACTTCCTGTTTTCAGCCTTTCACAAGAACGTGAGACAGAAAAAATGTAATTTGGCGGGCTGGATCGCTTCCCGACTCACTGTAGGGGCGGCTCGCAGCCGCCCGCCAGGTAGTGCGACTGAGTGTTCGGGTGAACGGTATGCAGTCCTTTGTGGTACGTATTCGCCCGATCTGGTTTATGATTGTTGGCTGATACTGCGCGGGAGGCTAAGAGCCTCCCCTACAGTTAGGACGGAACCTGGTTCCATTCAACCCACCGCCAAACAACAATTGGGCGATTCTATGCAGATCGCCGACGTGTTTCAAAGCTCTTTCTTTTCCTTGATCTGGGCTCTCAGATGGACGCTGAGGACGGCCAGGGAGGTGGCCATATTCTCGTTCTGCACCAGAATGTGGGGCGGGACGTCCAGATGGACAGGGGCAAAATTCCAGATTGCCTTCACACCGCAGGCGATCAGCCGGTCGGCCACCTCCTGCGCGTGGGCGGCGGGGACGGTGATGATGCCCATGAGCACCTTGTGCACCTTGCAGAAATGCTCCAGCTTGGTCATGGGATAGATGGGCTGGCCGTCCTCGGTTTTCTCCATGGAGGGACTCACATCGAAGGCCGCCTGGATGTTCAGGCCGTATTCCTCGAAGCCGCTGTAGCCCATGAGGGCCAGGCCCAGCTTGCCCGCGCCGATGAGCACGGCGTCGGTGGTATTGTCATAGCCCAGGAATTGCTCGATGTCGGTGATCAGACCTTCCCGCTGGTAGCCGATCTTGGGACGGCCGCCGTCGGAGACAATGGCCAGGTCCTTGCGCACCTGCACCTCGCCCATGCCCAGGGCGTTGGCAAGGGAGGTGGCGGAAATATGAGTGGGAGCATCCTCCGGCAGGCTTTTCAGGTAAGCCAGATAACCGGGGAGCCGTTTCAAAACGGATTTGGAAACCTTCTTCTCTTCCATGTGCATCCTCGAATCCAAATAAATAATCATACAATCGATATAAAATCATATCGATACAGTCTGTATCGAATTATACCACGGAAGGAGGAAAAAAGCAACAGGTTTTTTCTTTTGCGCAGCCATCAGGCAAATTGTTGTCTGGCAGCCTGATACGGCACCCCCTTGGCTCTCCCTTTGGGAGAGCCAAGGTCGCTTCGCTCCGCGCAAACGTTACCGGGCTTTACCCAGGAGTCCCGGAGAACACACCAGCCCGGTGCGCATTGGGGTGAAGCGCCCTGCGCTTCAAATTACAATTTACCTGCATAATGCAGCTTTCTTTCAGGCGCAGCTGGTTTGGCGGATCATTTCCTTGCGGAGCTTGGTCATGATGCGCTTTTCCAGGCGGGAGATGTAGGACTGGGAGATGCCCATTTTTTCGGCCACCTCCTTCTGGGTCAGCTCCTTCCGTCCCTCCAGGCCGAAGCGCATGAGGACGATTTCCCGCTCCCTGCCCGGCAGCTCCCGCAGAGCCTGGCGCAGCACGCACAGGTCCACATCGTCCTCCAAAGGCCGGGCGATTTCGTCCCCATCGGTGCCCAGAATGTCCGAAAGCAGCAGCTCGTTGCCGTCGCAGTCCAGGTTGATGGGCTCATCCAGGGAGATTTCCGCCTTCATGCCGGAGATTTTGCGGATGTGCATCAGAATCTCGTTTTCGATGCACCGGGAGGCATAGGTGGCCAGGCGGATGTTTTTATCCAGCCGGTAGGTGCCGATGGCCTTGATCAGGCCGATGGTGCCGATGGAAATCAAATCCTCCAGGCCGGTGGACACATTTTCAAACCGCCGGGCAATGTACACCACCAGGCGCAGATTGTGCTCCACCAGCAGCTGCCGCGCCTGCTCATCCCCCTGCTCCAGGGCGGCCAAAGCTGCCTTCTCCTCCTCCCCTTTTAAGGGTGGGGGCAGGATGTCGCTGCCGCCGATGTAGTAAAGGCCAAACCGCTTCCGGATTCCGTGCAGAAACAACATCATACATTCCCTCCTATGAGTCCTTCATACTCTTCTCCGAAACGCTGGGGTGCAAATGCCACGATGCCTGCCCCCGTCCTCCCGCCCAGACAGACGCTGGGAAAGCGCATGGCCAGCAGCAGCCCGCTTTCCGACCCCACTGCCCGGTAGGGGATCAGCCGCAGTCCGGGCAGGGGCGAGGCGGTGATGGTTTCCAAGGGGCGCTTCAATTCTTCCGGCGTCAATCCCGTCAGTTCCTGGGCGGCCTGGGAGCCGATCACCAGCACGCTCTGGCCGGTGATGGGGTCCCGGAGCTCGTTGCCCGTATCCACCAGGGCGGTGAGGCGGATGTGCTTTCCACCCCCGGAAATCTCCACAGGCAGGAGTCTTCTTCCCGGCGGCCCGAAGGCGAATTTCCCCAAGAGGAACACCCCCACCGCGTACAACGGCAGCTGCCACAGCCCGCCCCTGCCCGCCGCCAGCGCCGCCCCGTCCAGAGCCATGGTGAGCACGGCGTAGATGCAGCAGAGCTTCCCGTCGGGGCCGAAGGCAAGGATGCCCATGAGCCCCAGGCTGACCAGCCGCCAGTGGAGTCCGCCCAAAAAGCCAAAGCCAGGCACCAGGCACCCCGCCCCGTGGGCCGCCCCCAACAATCCCGCCGCCAACCATCGAAGAGGCGGGATCCGCCTCCCAGCCAACCGGGCCGTGCCCAGAAGCAGCAGCCCATTGACCAGAAAACTCACCGCCGCTACCTTCACCAGCTGTTCCAGGAAACCACCTCCCCACGCTTTCCCCGCCGGACAGCCATCAGTATAAGCCCCCGGGGCAAAGAAGTCGGTCGGTTTGCACGGCCTCCGCCGCCGCAAGTTCTCCGAGGGTGCCCCGGCAATCCCCGGCAAACGGGGGCAAGGGCGCCAAGGTGCCGCGGCCGCGGTCTGGAAAAAGAAAAAACCATCCCCCTTTCCGTCATGGCCACCATGCAAAAAGTGGACGGAGGGGGGATGGGTTTCATTTGGAGGAATCGGACGGCCTTTCCACGGAGCGGATGTTTTTTTCTGCCTTTTGCCGGGGCGTCATCAGCTCATGGCCGCAGCCCAGGCACCGCAGCCGGAAATCCGCTCCAACCCGCAGCACCAGCCAGCGCTTTTCTCCGCAGGGGTGGGGCTTTTTCATGACCAGTATGTCGTTCAGACGAATATCCATGGTGTTCTCCTTATTTCTTCACCGTGTCCCAATAGGCTTTGGATGCCTGCTCCAGCTTGTTGGGGCCGAATTCATAATAGCGCCTGCCCACCAGCTCGTCCGGCAGGTACTGCTGGGCCACATAGTGGTTGGGGTAGTCATGGGGATAGAGATACCCCTGCTCCCGCTCCATGGTGTAGGTGTCGGCATGGACGTTTTGCAGGTGCCGGGGGAAGTCACCCCCCAAGCCCTTGCGCACATCTGCCAGGGCGGCATCCAGGGCCAGGTGACCGGAATTGGACTTGGGGGAGGTGGCCATGAGCACGGCGGCATCCCCCAGGGGGATTCTGGCCTCCGGCATGCCCAGCATCAAAGCCATATCCACGCTGGATTTTACAATGGGAATGATCTGAGGATAAGCAAGGCCCACATCCTCCGCCGCGATCACCATCAGCCTGCGGCAGGCGGACTGGAGTTGGCCGGCCTCCAACAGCCTTGCCAGATAATGGCAGGCTGCATCCGGATCGGAGCCCCGGATGGATTTCTGTAACGCCGAGAGCAGGTCATAGTAGTTGTCCCCCTCCCGGTCTGCCCGGAGAGCGCTCTTTTGGGTGACGGCCTTGGCATCCTCCAAGGTCAGGGGCAGCTTGTCCCCCTGGGGGATTCCGGCAGAGAAGATCACCTCCACCGCGTTCATTGCCTTGCGCAGGTCCCCGCCGCAGGCTCCGGCGATGTATTCCAGCGCCCCTGCCTCCGGCTGGGCGGTAAGGGCAGTGCGCTGCTCCATATAAGAAACCGCCCGCTTCACCGCCTGCAACGCGGCGGAGGCGGATATCTGCTTGAATTCAAACACCGTGGAGCGGCTGAGGATGGCGTTGAACACATAGAAATAGGGATTCTCCGTGGTGGAGGCAATGAGGGTGATTTTCCCGTTTTCAATGTACTCCAGCAGGGACTGCTGCTGCTTTTTATTGAAGGACTGAATCTCGTCCAGGTACAGCAGCACCCCCTCCGGGGCCATGAAGGTATCCAGCTGTGCCACGATTTCCTTGATGTCCGCGGTGGAAGCGGTGGTGGCGTTGAGCTTGAACAGGGTCCGGTGGGTCTGCTTGGCAATGATGTTGGCCACGGTGGTTTTCCCCGTGCCGCTGGGGCCATAGAACACCATATTGGGCACCTTGCCGGAATCGATCAGGCGGCGCAGCACCGCCCCTTTGCCCAGAATATGCTCCTGCCCGTACACCTCATCCAGCGACTGAGGCCGCAGCAAATCCGCAAGCGGCTGATACACGGCAATGCCCCCTTTTTTTCAAATCCTGAGGTATTATAGCACAGTTGTTTGAAAAAAGCAATCCGCTGGATGGAGATAGACAAATTGTAATTTGGCGGGCAGGGCCCGCGGCCAATGACGCACCGGGCTGGTGTGAAATCCGGGACTCCTGGGCAGCGCCCGGTAACGCTTTTGCAGGCTAAATTGTTGTTTGGCGTACCGAAACCGACGCGCCCCTTGGCTCCCCCTATGGGGGAGCTGGCTGCCCCGTAAGGGGCAGACTGAGAGGGCCGG
>JALFGI010000311.1 GCA_022777455.1 Clostridiales bacterium
CCTCTGAAGATCAACCGGGAGACCAACTACTCCAAGGACAAGAACCTGTGGCACCTGAGCCACGAGGGCCTGGATCTGGAAGACCCCGGCAATGAGCCCCAGTATGAGAAGCCCGGCTTCCTGGAGATGGGTGTCAGCCCCGTGGATGCTCCTGACGTGCCCACCTATGTAACCATCGACTTTGAGCAGGGTATTCCCGTGGCCGTGGACGGCGAGAAGCTGACTCCCAAGGGCGTCATCCTCAAGCTCAACGAGTTGGGCGGCAAGAACGGCATTGGCCTGCTGGACATCGTGGAGAACCGTCTGGTTGGCATGAAGTGCCGCGGTGTGTACGAGACCCCGGGCGGCGCCATCCTGTACAAGGCACACTCTGTGCTGGAGACCTTGTGCCTGGACAAGATGACCATGCACGAGAAGCAGAAGATCGCCATCACCTTTGCCGAGCTGGTTTACAACGGCCAGTGGTTCACCCCCCTGCGGGAGGCCCTGTCCGCTTTTGTGGATAAGACCCAGGAAAAGGTCAACGGAAAGGTTCGCCTGAAGCTGTACAAGGGCAACATGATCAACGCCGGCGTGTGGAGCCCCAACTCCCTGTATTCCGAGGAAATCGCCACCTTCGGCGAGAGCGACTACAACCAGAAGGATGCCGAGGGCTTCATCAACCTGTACGGCCTGCCCATCAAGGTTCAGGCCATGGTCAGCGGCAAGAAATAAGTTACATACAAGGAGTGTTATTCTCGTGGCAAAAATGTGGGCCGGGCGGACGGACGGCGTGACCAGTAAGCTGGCGGATGATTTCAATTCCTCCATCCATTTCGACAGCCGGATGTTCCGGCAGGACATCACAGGCTCCATGGCCCACGCGGCAATGCTGGGGGCGAAAAACATCATCACCCAGGCAGAGGCACAGCAGATCATTGACGGACTGTCGGATATCCTGGAGGACCTGGAATCCGGCAAACTCCCCTTTGATATGGAGTGCGAGGATATCCACATGTTTGTGGAGCAGGTGCTTACCGGCCGCATCGGGGACGTGGGAAAAAAGCTCCATACTGCCAGAAGCCGCAACGACCAGGTGGCCCTGGATTTTCGGATGTACCTGCGGGACGAGATCGATGAGATTTCCGGCCTGTGCCGGGAATTGACCCGGACCGTGACCGACAAGGCGGAGGCGTATGCCGATGCCATCATGCCCGGCTACACCCATCTGCAGCGGGCGCAGCCCATCACCTTCGGCCACCATCTCATGGCCTATTCCATGATGCTCCTGCGGGACCTGGATCGTCTGGCAGACTGCCGCAAGCGGATGAACATTTCTCCCATTGGCAGCTGCGCCCTGGCCGGTACCACTTATGATACCGATCGGATCTTCGAGGCCCGGAAGCTGGGCTTCGACGATGTGTGCATGAACAGCATCGACGGTGTTTCCGACCGGGATTTTGCCATTGAGCTGCTCAGCACTCTGGCAACGCTGATGATGCACCTGTCCCGGTTCTCGGAAGAGGTCATTCTGTGGTGCAGCTGGGAGTTCAAGTTTGTGGAGCTGTCCGACAGCTTCACCACCGGCTCGTCCATCATGCCTCAGAAGAAGAATCCGGATATGGCCGAGCTGTGCCGGGGCAAAACCGGCCGGGTCTACGGCGACTTGATGGCGCTGCTCACGGTGATGAAGGGTATCCCCCTGGCCTATAACAAGGATATGCAGGAGGACAAGGAATCCGTGTTCGATGCCTGCGACACGGTGAAAATGTGCCTGAAGGTATTCACGGAAATGATCGCCGGTATGAAAGCGCTGACCGACAATATGCGCTCCGCCGCCCAGAAGGGCTTCATCAACGCTACGGATTTGGCGGATTACCTGGTGCGAAAGGGCCTGCCCTTCCGCACGGCCTACAAGATTTCCGGCCAGATCGTGGCGGACTGCATCGCCCGAAATCTGGTGCTGGAAACATACCCCATCGAGGATTACCAAAAGTATTCTCCTCTTATCGAAGAGGATGTATACAGCGCAGTGGATCTTTCCGTCTGCGTGGAAAAGCGAATCAGCCTGGGCGGCACCAGTGTGGCCTCCGTCCATCAGCAGATTGCTTTTGTAAAAGAAAAACTCGCAAATGAATGAAAGAAGGAACGTTAACATGAAAAAGATGATTGCTATGCTGCTGGCTGTTCTGATGGTGGCCTGCGCACTCAGCGCTTGCGGCAGCACCAAGGGCTCTCCTTTGGCAAAGATTCAGAAGGCCGGCAAACTGACCATTGCCACCAGCCCCGACTTCCCTCCCTTTGAGTCCCTGAACGGCGACGGCAAGGTAGAAGGCATCGAGATCGAGCTGCTGGAAATGATCTGCCAGGAGCTGGGCGTGGAGCTGGACATCCAGCAGATGGATTTTGACTCCGTCCTGCCCGGTGTTCAGGCCGGTAAGTTCGACATGGGTGTGTCCGGTATTTCTGTCACCGAAAAGCGCCAGAAGAACGTGCTGTTCACCGATCCCTACTGCCTGGCAGCCCAGGCCATCGTGGTGGTGGAGGGCAGCCCCATCACCTGCAAAGCTGATTTGGAAGGCAAGTCCGTTTCCGTCCAGACCGGCACCACCGCCGAGAGTTTCTGCAACGAGAACGGCTACAAGGTTTCTTCCTTCCAGGCCAACAACGATGCCCAGTCCGCTGTTGTCCAGGGCAAGGTGGATGCCTGGGTCATCGACGATCTGACCGCAGCGGATATGGTCAAGGCTTACAACGCCGAAAACGACGTGAAGCTGGTGGTGCTGGACGAGCCCATGACCACCGAGCCCTACGCTCTGGCCATGGCCTTCGGCAGCGAGGACACCGTGAAGAAGGTCAACGAGATCCTGGACAAGCTGCTCTCCGACGGTACCGTGGCCGGCATTTTCCAGAAGTACGAGGCTCCCTTCACTTCTCCCAAGAACTGATTATATTGCATAACGTATCAGGGCTGCTCCGCCTTGGAGCAGCCCTGATGGCCGCAGGACAGGGGCTTGCTTCTTTTTGGGAGGCAGGCCCGTATCCTGTAAACAGATTTTATACAAAGGAATGGAACTATGAACGCTTGGCTTGACAAACTCTACGAAACCTTTATTGAAACCAATTACTACACCCTGATGCTGGACGGTCTGAAAAACACCCTGATCATCACCCTGGGTGCGCTGCTGATTGGTGTGGTCATCGGTACCCTGATTGCGGTTGCCAAATATTTTGCCGAGGAGTCTCCTGCCTGGAAACCTCTGGCTGCGCTTTGTGATATTTATGTGACGGTGATTCGGGGCATCCCGGTGGTGGTTCTGCTGCTGGTGTTCTATTTCATCATCCTCACTTCTGCCAACGGCATCGTGGTGGCGATTCTGACCTTCGGCATCAACTCCGGTGCGTATATGGCAGAGCTGATCCGAAGCGGCATCAATGCCGTGGATTCCGGCCAGGCGGAGGCCTCCCGCAGTTTAGGCCTTTCCCGGATTCAGACCATGCGCAAAGTGATCTTTCCCCAGGCCATTCGATATATCCTGCCCGCCATCGGCAATGAGCTGATCGCTCTTTTGAAAGAGACCTCTGTTGCCGGCTATGTGGCGGTGGTGGATTTGACCCGGGCGGGCAACCTGGTGCGAAACAACACCTATGACGCGGTGAACCCGCTGCTCACCGTTGCCGCCACTTATCTGATTCTGGTGATCGGCATGACCCAGATTCTGAACCGTTTTGAAAAGCGCATGGCTGCGAAAATCAATTCCAAATAACTTTTAGGAGGAGCATATGAAGAATCTGACCAACCGGAGCTTTTTGAAGCTGCTGGACTATACTCCCGCCGAGATGGAATTCCTGCTGGACCTGGCGGCGGATCTGAAAGAGAAGAAGAAAAAGGGCATCCCCCACAAGCTGTGCGAGGGCAAGAATGTGGCTCTGATTTTTGAAAAGACCTCCACCCGTACCCGCTGCGCTTTTGAGGTAGCCGCTTATGATCTGGGGATGCACTGTACCTTCCTGGACCCCTCCGCCTCCCAGATCGGCAAAAAGGAGAGCATCGCCGACACCGCCCGGGTGCTGGGCCGGATGTACGATGGCATTGAGTACCGGGGCTTCGGCCAGGAAATCGTGGAGGATTTGGCAAAATATTCCGGCGTCCCGGTTTGGAACGGTTTGACCAATGAGTTCCATCCCACCCAGATTCTGGCGGACTTCCTCACCATTCGGGAACATTTCGGCAGCCTGAAGGGAAAGAAGCTGGTGTACATGGGGGATGCCCGGTACAACATGGGTGATTCTCTCATGGTTGGCTGCGCCAAGATGGGCATGCACTTTGTGGCCTGCGCCCCGGAAAAGTATTTTCCCAATGCTGCCCTGATTGATACCTGCCAGCAAATCGCGGCTCAGACCGGCGCAACCCTGGAATTCATCACCGACCCAATGGAGGCAACCAAGAATGCCCACGTGATCTACACCGATGTATGGGTGTCCATGGGGGAACCGGATGCTGTCTGGGAGGAGCGGATTCAGGACCTGACTCCCTACCGGGTGACAGAAGCGCTGATGGCCAATGCAGGGAGCCAGTGCCGCTTCATGCACTGCCTGCCTGCGTTCCATGACCTGGGAACCACCATCGGCAAGCAGATTCAGCAGAAATTCGGCATCGACTGCATGGAGGTCACGGACCAGGTGTTTGAAGGAAAGCAGTCCATTGTCTTTGACGAGGCCGAAAACCGGATGCACACCATCAAAGCCGTTATGGCAGCGACCTTGGCAGAATAAAATTTTTCCCGCCGCTGGTTTTCAGCGGCGGGATATTTTGTGTTACGTCATTTTCTCCTGCTTGACCTTGTGGTCAATCACATGCCGGGAGGCAAGCTCCCTGTGGATTTCCTCCAGGGTGATGCCCTGCTGGGTCATGAGTACCATCACATGGTAGGCCAGGTCTGCAATTTCGTAGACGGTTTCCGCCCGGTCTTCTGCCTTGGCGGCGATGATGACCTCAGTGCATTCCTCGCCCACTTTTTTCAGGATTTTGTCCAGGCCCTTCTGGAAGAGGTAGGTGGTGTAGGAGCCCTCAGGCAGCTCCTTCTTTCTGCCTTCCAGCAGAGCATAAAGCCCCTGATAGGAGAATTCCTGCCGGGTTTCGCTTTGATATACCGGATTGTGGAAGCAGGTGATTTCTCCGGTGTGGCAGGCGGGGCCGTCCGGTTCCACCATGACCACCAGCGCGTCCTGATCGCAGTCGGCGGTGATGGAGACAATGTGCTGGAAGTTTCCGCTGGTTTCTCCCTTCAGCCACAGCTCCTGGCGGGAGCGGCTCCAGAAGCAGGTGAGTTCCTTCTCCATGGAAATGGCCAAGCTCTCCCGATTCATATAGGCAAGGGTCAGCACCTGCTTGGACACTGCGTCCACCACAATGGCAGGAATCAGCCCTTTCTCGTCAAATTTCAGTTCCTCGATGTTCAGCATCTTTCTGATCTCCTTACAGATATGTTGGCTTCCGCCATGGCCTGCTTCAGGTCGGCAATTCTGACCTCTCCGAAATGGAAGATGGAGGCGGCCAGCCCGGCATCGATCTTGGGGTTGTGCCGGAACAGGGTGATAAAGTCTTGAATGTTCCCGGCACCGCCAGAGGCAATCACCGGAACGGAGACGGCGTCGCATACCGCATCCAGCATTTCCAGGTCAAAGCCACCCTTCACGCCGTCGGTGTCGATGGAATTGACCACCACCTCACCGGCGCCGTTGTCCACACACCGGCGAATCCATTCAATGGCCTCCATACCGGTGTTTTCCCGGCCACCTTTGGCGAATACACGGAACACGCCATCCACCCGTTTTACATCGGCGGAGAGCACCACGCACTGACTGCCGTAGCGTTTGGCGGCTTCATTCACCAGGTTGGGATTCCGGATGGCACCGGAATTGACGCTTACCTTGTCCGCGCCGCATTTCAGCACCCGGTCGAAATCCTCCACGGTGTTGATGCCGCCTCCCACGGTGAGGGGGATGAATACCTTGCTGGCGGTTTCCCGCAAGATTTCCGTGAACAGGGCCCGGCCTTCTGCGGAGGCGGTGATGTCATAGAACACCAATTCGTCCGCACCGCAGCCGGAATAGTATTCCGCCAGTGCCACGGGGGAGGAAACGTCCCGCAGCCCGGCAAAATGAACCCCCTTTACTACCCGACCGTCCCGTACGTCCAGGCAGGGGATAATCCGTTTTGTGATCATTTTGCCACCTCGATTGCCCGGCGCAGATCAATGGCGCCGGTGTAATATGCTTTGCCGATGATGGCTCCGTAGAGCTTGGCTTCGGCCAAACGTTCCACATCCTCCATAGAGGACACACCGCCGGAGGCAATTATTTGCACGGAGAAACGCTCCATCAGTTCCCGATAGAGCGAATGGTTGGTGCCCTTCATGGCGCCGTCCCGGGAAATATCCGTACAGATAATGGTTTCCACACCGATATTCTGAAGGGTTTGGCAGAAGTCAAAGGCGGTCAGGGCGGATTTCTCCGTCCAACCCTTGATGGCCACAAAGCCATCCTTGATGTCCATGCCCACGGCAATTTTATTTCCGTATTGTTTGACGGCTGCTTCCACAAAACCTGGCTCCGTGACGGCGGCGGTGCCCAGAATCACCCGGTCGATGCCGTTGGACAGATATCGCGCAATGGTGTCCATGCTGCGGATGCCGCCGCCCACTTCGCAGAACAGCCCGCCCCGGTGTTTGATTTCCAGAATGATTTCAAAATTGGGTGTTTCGCCGCTTTTGGCGCCCTCCAGGTCCACAATGTGCATGTGGGTTGCCCCTTGCCGGGCAAAATCTTCGGCAATGGAGGGCGGGTCATCGCTGTAAACGGTCATCTGGGCATAGTCCCCTTTGTACAGACGGACGGCTTTGCCCTGATACAGGTCAATGGCAGGATAGATCAGCATGGGCTTTCCTCCAATTCGGCAAAGGCTCTGAGAATGTTCAGCCCCACGCTGCCGCTTTTTTCCGGGTGGAACTGGCAGCCGAATACGTTGCTGTTCTGTACCGCAGCGGTGAGCCACTGGCCGTATTCGGTATCGGCGATGACATAATCGTCGCAATGGGCGGCGAAGTAAGAGTGAACGAAGTAGACGCAGTCACCTTCCGAAATGAAGCGGAACAGGGGACTGCTCTTTTTCATGCGCAGGGCATTCCAGCCGATGTGGGGGATTTTCAGCTGATCCGGGATAAAGCCCGCCATGGGAACCACGCTGCCGGGGATCAGGCCCAGTCCCTGGTGTTCTCCGAATTCGCAGCTTTTTTCAAAGAGCAGCTGCATCCCCAGGCAGATTCCCAGAATGGGCTTGCCACGGGCGGCTTCTTCTTTGATCACGGTATCCAGCCCACACTCCCGTAGCTTCCGGGCGGCGTCCTCAAAGGCACCCACTCCGGGCAGAATCAGCTTGTGGGCGGAGCGCAGGAGGGCGGCATCCTTGGTAACCACAACCTCTGCACCGATGGCGGCAAGACTGGATTTCAGGGAGAAGAGGTTTCCCACCCCATAGTCAACAATGGCAATCATCACAGCACTCCTTTGGTGGAGGGAATCTCATCGGCGTAGGAAGGATCGATGAGGACGGCTTTTTTCAGGGAACGGGCGGCGGATTTGAAGGCACCCTCGATGATGTGGTGGGAATTGCTCCCGGCCAGTTCCTTAAAGTGCAGGGTGAGTTCTGCCTTACGGACAAAGCCAAGCCAGAATTCCTCCACAAGCTCCGTGTCAAATTCTCCGACCTTCTGAGTGGGAATGGGCAGATCAAAGCCCAAATAGCTTCGGCCGGATATGTCCACGGCAGTGAGGATCAGCGCTTCGTCCATGGGCAGCAGGGTATCGCCGTAGCGGCAGATGCCCCGCTTGTCTCCCAGGGCCTGGGAAAAGGCAGTGCCCAGGGCAATGCCGATGTCCTCGACGGTGTGGTGGTAGTCCACCTGAGTGTCGCCCGAGCAGCGGACATTCAGGTCAAACCGGCCGTGACAGGAGAACAGGGTGAGCATATGATCTAAAAAGCCGCAGCCGGTGGAGATGTCACTTTGACCGGAGCCATCCAGATTCAGCTTAATGGAGATTTTGGTTTCGGCGGTGTTGCGGGTGAATTGGGATGTTCTCATGTTGCTCCCTCCGTTACGGTTTGGTGCGCAGCAGCTCTTTGATGGCGGCAATCAGTGCTTCCATCTGCTCCAAGCTTCCAATGGTGATGCGGTTGTAGTCCTTCAGCCGGGGTGTTTCAAAGTGGCGTACCAGAATGCCCCTTGCCTTCAGGTCCAGATACAGTGCCTGGCCGGGATAGTCCGGCGCGGCGGCAAAGACGAAATTGGCTTTGGAATCAATCACCCGGAAGCCGAGATCACGAAGCTGCCGGGTGGTCCAATCCCGGATTTCGGCAATGGCGGCGCAGTTTTTCCGGAAGTAGTCCGTATCCTTCAAAGCGCCCACGCCTGCGGCCATGGTGGCGGAGTTGATGTTGTAGGGATTGGTGGAATACTTTATGGTATTCAAATCCCCGATCAGTTCTTTGCAGCCGATGCCGAAACCCAGCCGTGCACCGGCCATGGAGCGGGACTTGGAAAAGGTCTGGGTGACGAGGAGGTTGCTGTATTTTCGGATGAGGGGGATAGCGCTTTCTCCGCCAAAGTCCACGTAGGCCTCGTCGATCACCACCACATTGTCCGGGTTGGAGGCGGCGATCCGCTCGATGTCGGCCAGGGAAATGGTCAGCCCGGTGGGGGCGTTGGGATTGGCAATGAAAATGGTTTTATGGATGCCCACATAGTCCTCCACCCGAAGGGAAAAGTCCTCCGCCAGGGGAATCGTCTCATAGGGAATGCCGTTCAAATCTGCGAAGACAGGATAGAAACCGTAGGTGATGTCCGGGAATGCGGCGGGATGGTCCCGGTCGCAGAAGGCCATGAAGGCGAAATTCAGAATTTCATCACTGCCGTTGGTAAAGAGAATTTCGTCTTTCTCAATGCCGTAGTATTCGCAGGCCGCCGTAACCAGCTCCCGGCACTCCGGGTCGGAGTAGAGTTGAAAGTTCTCCGCTGCCTTCGCCGCCAGCTCCACCGCCAGGGGAGAGGGAGGAAAAGGGGATTCGTTGGTATTCAGCTTGATGTACTGCATTTGCTTGGGCTGCTCTCCCGGGGTGTAGGGTACCAGGGAGGCATATTTTTCACTGAAAAAGCGGCTCATGCTTCTTCCTCCCGGGTGCGGATCAGGGCGCTTCTGGCGTGGCCGGTGAGGCCCTCGGCTCTGGCAAAATAAGCAACATCATCGGCGACATTGGCCAAAGCATCTCTGGTAAAGTAGGTGTACTGCATTTTCTTCACGAAATCGTCCACGCTCAAAGGGCTGGAGAACCGGGCGGTGCCGCTGGTGGGCAGAGTGTGGTTGGGACCTGCCAGATAATCTCCCAATGCCTCGGGACAGTTGCGGCCCATAAACACGGAACCGGCATGACGGACCTTGGACAGATAGTCAAAGGGCTGGTCCACACACAGCTCCAGGTGCTCCGGAGCGATTTCGTTGGCAATTTCAATGGCCTTGTTCAGATTATCAGCAACGATAATCTTGCCATTGTTGTCAATGGAGACCCGGGCAATTTCTGCACGCTCCAGCTTCGGAATCTGGATCTCCAGTTCCGCCTGGACAGCCTTTGCCAGTTCCATGGAGTCGGTGACAAGCACGGCACTGGCCAGCTTGTCGTGCTCCGCCTGGGAAAGAAGGTCCGCAGCCACGTGGCGGGGATCGGTCTTGCCGTCGGAGACAATGAGAATCTCACTGGGGCCGGCGATCATGTCGATGGAAACCTGACCGTATACCTGACGCTTGGCCTCTGCCACAAAGGCATTGCCGGGGCCCACAATTTTATCCACCTTGGGAATGCTCTCAGTGCCGTAGGCCAAAGCAGCAATGGCCTGGGCTCCGCCCACCTTGAATATTTTATCCACTCCCGCAATTCTTGCGGCGGCCAGAATGGCGGGATTGACCTTTCCCTGGGCGTTGGGCGGGGTGACCATGACGATCTCCTTTACACCGGCGATTCTGGCGGGAAGGGTGTCCATCAGCACGGTGGAGGGGTACGCCGCTGTGCCCCCGGGGACGTACAAACCGACCCGGTCAATGGGAATGACCTTTTGCCCCATGACAATTCCGTCATCCTCATTGAGGATAAAGCTGTTTCGCTTCTGACGGGAGTGGAACTTGGAGATATTGGAGGCTGCCCGCTGCAGCACCTGCTTGAGCCTGGGATCAAAGGAGGACAGGGCTTCCTGGAATTCTTCCTCTGTTACCTGCAAATTGGTCAGCTCGGCTTTGTCAAATTTTTTGGTATATTCCAGCAGGGCTTCATCTCCCCGGCGCCGGACATCCTGGATGATTCCCGTCACAATGTCCGAAACATTGGCGGTGGGTTCCGTCCGGGCGAAAATCTCCTGGTTGGGTACTTCTCCATATGGATAAATGCGAATCATTTTGTTTTCTCCAACAGCTGCGCAGTGCAGCGGACAATGTTTTCAATGACATCACTTTTGAATTTATAGCTGGCTTTGTTGGCAATCAGCCGGGCGCTGATGGGCACCACGTCCTCCAGCACGGTCAGATCGTTCTCCCGCAGGGTAGCGCCGGTTTCCACGATATCCACGATCACATCGGACAGCCCCAGAATGGGGGCCAGCTCGATGGAGCCATTTAAGTGGATGATGTCAATGTCCCGGCCCTTGGACAGGTAGAAGCTGCCTGCAATATTGGAAAATTTGGTGGCCACCCGCAGGGTCCTGCCCGGGTCGTCCCGGAAATCCTTTTTCGCGGCCACGGCCATTTTGCACTTTCCGATGCCCAGATCCAGCAACTCGTAGATGTCCGGTTCATATTCCAGCAGAATGTCTTTTCCGGCCACGCCGATGTCGGCGGCGCCCCGCTCCACGTAGATGGCCACGTCCGAGGGCTTGACCCAGAAATAACGAACCTGAGCATCTTTGTTTTCAAAAATCAGCTTTCGGTTTGCTTCGTGGATGGAGGGGCAGGGGAAACCCGCCGCCTCGAAAATGGACAATACCTTTTCGCCCAATCGTCCCTTAGGCAGGGCAATGTTCAGAAGTTCCATGGATTACGCCCCGCCTTTCTTCATGGTCACCAGCTGCCGGTAGCGGATTCCGGGGGGAATCTGCCGCTGGAGCAGAATGCTTTCGCCGGAGCCGGTGAGCTGTTTGGCTTTTGCCTCGATTTCGGAGATGGTACAGCCTTCGTCATAAACCAGCAGGGTATCCACATCGTATTCCGTCCTGGAAGGGGTGTACTGTTCCAGAATATCCAGGTAGACGGCGAAGCCGATGGCACCGGACTGCCGCTTCATTTTTTTCATCATGCTGTCGTACTGGCCGCCGGAGAGCATGGCAGAGGGAACGCCCTGGGCGAAGCCCTTGAACACGAAGCCGTTGTAATACTGGGGATCGCTGACGGCGCTGAAATCAATGCGGATCAAATTATGGTATTTTCCCGCGTTCAGGGCTTTCACAATCCGCAGGAACCGGGCCAGTTCTTCTTCCCTGGCAATGCCGGTCAGCAGTGCCTCCACCGTGGGCAGCACCTGATCCGGTGCGCCGTAGAGGGAGGCAAGACGGCGGAGCAGCCCGGTGTTTTCCTGGCTGACACCCAGCTGGAGGCAGATGCTTTGCAGCTCGTGCAGGTTCTTTTCTCCGATGCAGCGAATGATCCGGTTTTGTTCTCCTTCGGGAACGCCTGCGTGGCGGATGGCATCGGACAACAGCCCCAAATGGGAGATTTCCAGGATACAGCTGCGCCGGGTGCAGGTCAGGCTCTCGGCGGCCAGCTTCAGCACCTCATAGATGCAGTACTCGTCAATTTCGCCGATGGCCTCCAGGCCCACCTGCATGATCTCTTTGAAGCTGTGGGTGCCTTTGGAAACACGGTAGACATTTTCATTGTAATAGAGCTTGCGGATGCCCGGCTCGTCCCGGGTGTTTTTCACAATGGAAAGGGTGACGTCCGGCTTCAGAGCCATGAGCTTTCCGCCCACATCGGTGAAGGTAATGACGGAATCGGAAATGAGGAAATCCTTGTTTTTGGCATACAGGTCGTATTCCTCAAATTTGTTCATCTTGTATCGGCTATAGCCGTAGCGGCTGTAAAGGCTGCGCAGGGCAGAGGAAAAAGCTTCGGTTGGCAGGCTTGTCATGGGCGGATACTCCTTGCACTCAGGTCATCCTGCGGTGAAGAGGCAGAACGACCATGTTCTATCTGGATGATACTTTATCACGCTAAAGTAATAAAGTCAATCCTTTTCCAACAGGGGGAGAAAATTCCATCGTCTTGCCCAAGGTTTGGGGGGAATGGATTGCTTCTTTTGTACATATGGAGAAACGGAGTCGATTTCGGTTTGCTTCTACCGGATAAAACCGGACTTTTCTCAATTTTTCGCCCATTGACACGGGGGAAAAGGTTGGTATAATGGGAGAAAACAAGGAAAAGAGATTGATATTGATGCACATGCAGCATAAAAAATCCACTGCCAGGGACATGACCCAGGGCTCCATTATCAAGCAGCTGGTTCTTTTCGCCCTTCCTCTGATGCTGGGCAATGTATTTCAGATGCTTTATAACACGGTAGACTCTGTGGTGGTGGGAAATTTTGTCGGTACCCAGGCATTGGCTGCGGTGGGCTCCACCACCATGATTGTGAACATCATGGTGTTCTTTTTCAACGGCTTCTCCACCGGCGCCAGCGTGGTCATCGCCCGCCGGTTCGGTGCCAGGGATACGGAACGCCTCCATACTGCCATCCAGACTACCATGGCCACTACCTTCATCCTCGCGGTGTTCTTTACGGTGATCGGCCTGATCGGTGTGAAACCCATGCTCCGCTTTATGGTGACCCCGGATGATGTATTCGGTGAGGCAGCCATTTATCTGCGGATCTACATTGGCGGTTTTTCGGGCCTGGTGATTTACAATATGTGCAGCGGTATCCTTCGGGCTGTGGGTGATACCACGAGACCTCTGTATTTCCTGATTTTGACCAGCGTGCTGAATATCATCCTGGACCTGTTTTTCGTGCTGAAGCTCCGGGCGGGAATCGCCGGCGTCGCTTATGCCACCATCATTTCCCAGTTTGTTTCTGCCGGACTGACGCTGCTTCTGCTCACCCGCACCAAGGATATCTACCGGCTGGACTGGAAGGGTCTGAAAGTCAATGGTCAGGTCCTCCGGGAGATCGTGTCGGTGGGACTGCCTGCGGCCATTCAGAGCGTGATTACCTCCTTCTCCAATGTGTTTGTCCAGTCCTACATCAATTCCTTCGGCTCCATCTGTATGGCGGGCTGGAGCGCTTACAACAAGCTGGATCAGTTCGTGCTTCTGCCCATGCAGAGCCTCGCCATGGCGGCAACCACCTTTGTCAGCCAGAACATGGGCGCCGGACAGGAGAAGCGAGCAGGCAAGGGCACTGTGGCCACGGTCAGCCTGTCCGTGGGCGTGACAGGGGTGATCATCCTGCTTGTGTGCATTTTTGCGGCACCTGCTATGTCCCTGTTTACCCCGGATGAAGCGGTGATTGAATTCGGCGTCCTGTTTGTACGGACCAATTTCGTCTTCCTTCTGTTTAACTGTGTCAACCACGTGCTGGCCGGTGCCCTCCGGGGCCGGGGAGACTCCACCGCGCCTATGGCCATCATGCTGCTCACCTTTGTGGGCCTGCGGCAGACCTACCTGTTCATCATGACCCATTTCATTTCCAATACCCCCATGGCGGTGGGGTTTGGCTACCCGGTGGGCTGGATGGCCTGCTGTGTGATCGAAGTAACCTATTATTTCGTCAAATGGGGTCGGAAAAGGCCTGAGATGCTGCAGGATGTTCAATAAGCTTTAAAAATCCCGTTTCCGGTTTTCGGAAACGGGATACTTTTATGATGTACGGAATTCTTTTTCCACGCAGTATTTCAAAACGGAATCCATCTGGGGAGAGAGCCATTTGTCCCGATGGTGCAGCAGCTGCTTCCAGATGTTCACCTGAATTTCCGGAACATCCAGGTAAACCAGCTTCCCGGCCTTCACGGCTTTCTCGGTCACGAAATCCGGCAGGAAGGAAACCCCCACACCTTGCTGCACCAGATCGCAAATCAGGTAGGGATTGCCGATCTCCAGCACGGGAATGATTTCCAGAGATTGCTGGGCCAGCTGCTCATCCAGCAGACGGCGGTAGCTCATGCCCTTTTCCGTGAGAATGAAGGGGTGCTGCACCAGCTCCCGGGCGGGAATCTGAACCAGGCTTGCCAGGGGAGAGGAGGCGGCCGCCACAAAATGGTGCTCCACCTTTTCCTCCCGGACGATGACGTATTCGGTGTTGTAGATGTGGCTTTCCAAGGTGAGAATGGCATCCACTTCGTTATGATCCAGCAGACGGAACATCTCTTCCGTACCTGCGGCTATGATTTTCAGGCTGATACCGGGGTGGGCCTGGAGAAACTGCTGGAAATTGTCCTCCAGCAGGGAATTGCACAGGGAATCCGACATGGCCACCCGGATGCGGACGGAGCGGGTGCTGTCCGACTGGATGTTCTGCTTCAGCTCGGCGGTCAGCTTATTGATCTGGTGGGCGTAGGCCAGCACTTCCCGGCCCTTTTCCGTAAGCACGACAGTGCGGTTGATGCGCTCGAAGAGAGGAAATTCCAGTTCCTCCTCCAACTGGCGGATTTGAAAGGAAATGGTGGACTGGGAGCAGCCCAGGGCCACGCCGGCTTTTGTAAAGCTGCCCAGCTCCGCTACATGGATAAAGGTGGTCAGGTTTTTCAGGTCCATTTCTTCACCTCCAAGAAACGTGGCAAAAAGTGATTATTTCCGTTTTCTGGCGTACAATCTGGCCAGTCCGCCTTCACTGGTTTCCCGGAAGCGGGTGTTCAGGTTGATGCCGGTTTCATGCATGGCCCGGCAGACCATGTCATAGCTGATGTTCCGGGAGCCGGTGAGGAAATAGCTCAGATTGCAGGCGTTCATGGCCCGCATGGCAGCCACGGCGTTACGCTCGATGCAGGGGATCTGTACCAGACCGCAGATGGGGTCGCAGGTCAGACCCAGGTGGTGCTCCATGGCTACCTCGGCGGCATACTCCACCTGATCCAGGTTCTGCTTGTACAGCTCTGCCAAGGCGGCGGCGGCCATGGAGCAGGCGGTGCCGATTTCTGCCTGGCAGCCGCATTCCGCGCCGGAGATGGAGGCGTTGCTCTTGGTCAGATTTCCGATGATGCCGGCGGTGGCCAGTCCCCGGCAGATCTGTTCATCGGTAAAGCCCTTGGTTACCTGGGCATATTTCAGCACGGCGGGGAGCACGCCGCAGGCACCGCAGGTGGGAGCGGTGACGATGGTACCGTTATCGGCGTTCTGCTCGGCTACGGCGTAGGCAAAGGCGGCAATCTGCTGGAATTCGCGCAGGGCAGGCACTTCGGCGTCAGGGGTTTGCTCGTAGAGATACTTGGCCTTTCGCTGAACGTTCAGACCTCCCGGCAGCACGCCGGAGGCGGCAAGCCCTTCGTCAATGGAACGCTTCATCACCTGCCAGACTTCCATGAGGAAATCCCAGATTTCCGGGCCTTCGTTCAGCTCCACGTATTCACTCAGGGTGTGGATATAGCGCCATTTGCAGAAGTCTGCGATTTCGGCAAAGGAATGCTCGATATACACCTCTTCCTGGGCATCGTCCTTTCGTCCGGGAATGCGGATGTCACCGCCGCCGATGGACTCCACCCGCACTGAGGCAATCTGCCCGCCGTCTTTCAGGGCAATCAGATCCATGGTGTTGGGGTGGGAATCGGGAATGACTTCGTCAGAAAAAATGATCTCCGTGGGCAGGGGTGCCAGGGTTTCCCGGATGACACGGTCGGTGCCGTGGCCGATGCCGGTTTTACTCAGGGAGCCGTAGAGGACCACCTGAAAGGCGTCTGCCTGGGGATTCTCCTCCCGGAATAGCTTTGCGGCCCGTTCCGGTCCCATGGTGTGGGAGGAGCTGGGACCTTTGCCGATCTTATATATCTCTCGAATGGATTTCATATTGCACCTCTGTTTCTGTTTGTCTCAAACCAGGGAATCGCGGCTGCCAGACCTGCATTGGCAAAGAAAGCCAAGCAGTGCCAGAACTGCCAGGGCAATGAAATGTTCCCGGTGTTCCGGTGTCAGCAGGGAAAAGAAGGGGAGCTTCATTTTGGAGAACAGTGGAAGCCTGGGCAGCAGATTCGCTACCGAAAATGCACCGAACACAGCCGTTGCCGCGGTGACGACCCAGCGGCCAAAAAACACAGCGGCAATCGCCAGGGCCAGACAGGGGAAGATGGCAGTGGAAATGGGCAGCCCCAGGGTAACAGTCAGCAAATAGAACAGGATGCAGAACGTCAGCTCCGGGGCAACCAGCCGATGGGTGAACACAAAGAGCACCGCGGCCAGAAGGGCCGCCCCCAGGGCAAGATTGATTTCCAGAATTTCCCGGGAGAAGAGTTCGCTGCCCACAAAGCAGCCAAACACCAGACACACAGCCGCAAACCACAGCTTCCGCAGCCTCCAGCCAAAGAAGCAGCACAGCAGTCCCAGAACAACGGAAAAATACAGCAGCCCATCATCAAGGTGCGGGATATGCCGGGCCAGTTCATCCAGATGCAGTACGGCAGCGGCATCCATTGCAAATGACTGCATGGAGATACCCTCTTTCATTGGATTGCTACCATAGTATCACGGATGACGGCAAAGCGCAAGAGATGGAATTTGGGGAAAGGGAAATGCTTTTGGAGGATTGTGTCGTTGTTGACCGGATACGGCTTTTTTCTCTTATGGGTGGTTGTATCCCTCTTGACAAGTGTGCTACAATGAAGTGTAATATTATAAAAAAGACCCACGGTTTCTGGGTTTGCAATTTGGGAGGAAAGAAAAATGGCCAACGATAAAAAGGTAGAGCAGATCACCGATATGGAGGTGGACTTTGCTCAGTGGTTTACCGATGTATGCAGGAAGGCACAGCTGATCGATTATTCTTCCGTCAAGGGAGTTTTCATCTACCGCCCCTATGGCTATGCCATCTGGGAGAACATCCAGCACATCCTGGACAAGGAATTCAAGAAGCAGGGGGTTGAGAATGTCTACATGCCCATGCTGATCCCCGAAAGCCTGCTGCAGAAGGAGAAGGATCATGTGGAGGGCTTCGCTCCCGAGTGCGCATGGGTCACCATGGGCGGCGGTGAGAAGCTGGAGGAAAAGCTGGCCATTCGCCCCACCTCCGAGACCCTGTTCTGCGATCACTTCGCCAATGTGCTCCAGTCTCATCGGGACCTGCCCATGAAGTATAACCAGTGGTGCAGCGTTCTGCGCTGGGAAAAGACCTCCCGCCCCTTCCTGCGCCACCGGGAATTTCTGTGGCAGGAGGGCCACACCATCCATGCCACCGCGGAGGAGGCCAAGACCTTCACAGAGACCATGCTGAACGTCTATGCCGACTTCTGCGAGAACGTGCTGGCAATGCCTGTGACCCGTGGCCAGAAGACCGATAAGGAGAAGTTCAACGGCGCGGAAGCCACCTACACCATCGAGTGCATGATGCACGACCGCAAGGCGCTCCAGGCCGGTACGTCCCACTACTTCGGCGATGGCTTTGCCAAGGCCTTTGGAATTGAATTTACCGACAAGAACAACAAAAAGGCCAATCCCCACGAAACCTCCTGGGGTGTGTCCACCCGCCTCATCGGCGGTATCATCATGACCCATGGCGATAACAACGGCCTGGTGCTGCCCCCTAAGGTTGCCCCCATCCAGGTTGTGGTGCTGCCCATTGCCCAGCATAAGACGGGTGTCCTGGAAGGCGCTTCCGCCATCCGCGACCGCTTGGTGGATGCCGGCTTCCGGGTCAAGATGGACGACTCCGACAACTCCATGGGCTGGAAGTGCGCCGAGTACGAGATGAAGGGTGTACCCCTGCGGGTGGAGTGCGGCCCCCGGGACCTGGAGAACGGCCAGTGCGTCATCGTCCGACGGACCGACCGGGAGAAGGTTTTTGTCAAGCTGGAGGAGCTGGAGAGCGTCATTGCCGAGCAGCTGAAGGTTGTACAGCAGCAGATGTACGACAAGGCAAAGAAGAATCTGGACGAGCACATCTACGCCGCTTCCTCTCTGGAGGAAGCCAAGCAGCTCCAGGAAGCCAACGGCGGCTACATCAAGACCATGTGGTGCGGTGAGCTGGAGTGCGAGCTGAAGATGAAAGAAGTGGCCGGCATGTCCTCCCGCTGCATCCCCTTCAACCAGGAGCACTTGGGCGACACCTGCGCCTGCTGCGGCAAGCCTGCCAGCAAGATGGTTTACTGGGGCGTTGCATACTAAATAACCGATAAAAAACAGAGACGGGAAACCGCCTCTGTTTTTTTGCGGGATATCCCCGAAGCGCCCGGAAATCCTATTAGGGGTATGGCGGTCATTTCGCTGCAGGCAGCAGATGGACAAATTGTAATTTGGCGCACCGGAACTGACGCACCCCTTGGCTCCCCCTATGGGGGAGCTGGCTGCCCCGTAGGGGGCAGACTGAGAGGGCAACACATCGATTTCGGCTGCTATTATCTTACTGCGGTACCCTCTCAGTCAGCCTGTTCGGCTGACAGCT
>JALFGI010000140.1 GCA_022777455.1 Clostridiales bacterium
GAAGGCATTGACGAGAAGCTCTTCGACTATGCCCGCACCACCGTTTTCTCCGAGCCCCAGCTGGACAATGTATCCGGGGACGTGGACCTGAGCGACGCCAACGTGGTGTTCGCCGTTGAGCCCCTGCCCGGCCAGTTTGACCAGCGGGCGGACTCCGCCGCCCAGTGCATTCAGCTCCAGAGCCAGGGAGAGCGGCCCACCGTCCGCAGTGCCAAGGTCTACGCCCTGTACGGCAAGCTCACCAAGAAGGACGTGGAGGCCATCAAGCACTACGTCATCAACGCGGTGGAGGCAAGAGAGGCCTCTCTGGAAAAGCCGGAGACCCTGGCCATCCAGCACGCCGCTCCCGAAACCGTGGACACGGTGAAGGGCTTCATCAAGATGACCGACGCCGCCCTGCAGAAGCTTCTGGACAAACTGGGCCTGGCTATGGACCTGGATGACCTGAAGTTCCTCCAGGCCTACTTCCGGGACGAAGAGCACCGGGATCCCACCATCACTGAAGTGCGGGTGGTGGACACCTACTGGTCCGACCACTGCCGCCACACCACCTTCTCCACCCACATTGACAAAGCCAAAATCTCCGACCCCACTGTGAAGGCCGCCTACAAGCGGTATCTGGATGCCAGGGTGGAGGTCTACGGCAAGCAGAAGGCTTCGAAGCGCCCCCAGACCCTGATGGACATTGCCACCATCGGCACCAAAACCCTGAAAAAGCGGGGCCAGCTTCCCGAGCTGGACGAGAGCGAGGAGATCAACGCCTGCTCCATCCACGTTCCCACCGTCATCGACGGCAAGGAAGAGGACTGGCTGCTGATGTTCAAAAACGAGACCCACAACCATCCCACGGAGATTGAGCCCTTCGGCGGCGCGGCCACCTGCATCGGCGGCTGCATCCGTGACCCCCTGTCCGGTCGTGCCTATGTGCACCAGGCCATGCGTGTCACCGGCGGCGGCGACCCCCGGGTCAGCCTGAAGGACACCACCAAGGGCAAGCTCCCCCAGAGAAAGCTGGCCACCACCGCCGCAGCCGGTTACTCCTCCTACGGCAACCAGATCGGCCTGGCCACCGGCCATGTGGCAGAGCTGTACCACGAGGGCTACATTGCCAAGCGCCTGGAGTGCGGCGCCGTGGTTGCGGCCGCTCCCACCGCGAATGTGCGCCGGGAGGTTCCCGCCCCCGGTGACGTGGTTGTCCTGCTGGGCGGCCGCACCGGCCGTGACGGCATCGGCGGCGCCACCGGCTCCTCCAAGAGCCACAACATGAAATCCCTGCAGACCATGGCTTCCGAAGTCCAGAAGGGCAACGCCCCCGAAGAGCGGAAGATCCAGCGTCTGTTCCGCAACGGCCAGGTCACCCGCCTGATCAAGCGCTGCAACGACTTCGGCGCCGGCGGTGTTTCCGTTGCCATCGGCGAGCTGGCCGCCGGATTGCGCATCGACCTGGATGCCGTGCGGAAGAAATACGAAGGCCTGGACGGCACCGAGCTGGCCATCTCCGAATCCCAGGAACGGATGGCCGTGGTGGTCGCCCCCGAGGATGCGGACAAGTTCATTGAAGCCGCCCAGGCAGAAAACCTGGAAGCTTACCGGGTGGCCGTGGTCACCGAGGAAGCGCGGATGGTCATGGAGTGGAAGGGCAAGGAGATTGCCAACCTGAGCCGTGCCTTCCTGGACACCAACGGCGCCGTGAAGCACACGGAGGTTGCCGTAGAGAAGAAGGACCTGTCCGCCCTGTCCAAGCCCCTGTACGCCTCCCTGCGGGAAATGGCTTCCAGCCTGAAAACCGCCAGCCGCCGAGGCCTGACTGAGCGTTTCGACGGCTCCATCGGCGCCGGCTCCGTGCTGATGCCCTTCGGCGGCAGAAATCAGACGACCCCCGCCCAGGCCATGGCGGCCCTGTTCCCCGTGCTGCCCGGGCAGACTACCAGCCAGGCCAGTGTGATGGCTTGGGGCTGCGATCCCGACCAGATGTGCATCGACCCCTACACCGGCGCCCATGACGCTGTCTACAGCTCCATGGCCAAGCTGGTGGCTGCCGGTGCCGACTATCATAAAGCCTACCTGACGTTGCAGGAGTTCTTCGAAAAGCTGCGCACCGACCCCAATCGCTGGGGCAAGCCCTTCGCCGCCCTGCTGGGTGCGCTGGATGCTCAGCTGGAGCTGAATACCGCCGCCATCGGCGGTAAGGACTCCATGTCCGGTTCCTTCCTGGATTTGGATGTGCCTCCCACGGTGATTTCCTTTGCCATTGCTCCCGTGGACGCCGGGAAGGTGCTCTCCCCCGAATTCAAGGGTGCCAACCATCCCGTCTACCTCTTCGCTCCTGCCGGGAATGCCCCCGAGGACGTTAAGGCCAGCTGGGACGCCTTCTCCTGGCTCCACAGCCAGGGCAAGGTACTCTCCGCCTGGGCAGTGGAGAACGGCGCCGCCGAGGCCGTGATGAAGATGAGCTTCGGCAACGAGATCGGCTTCCACAGCGAGAACTTCACCGACTGGTATACCTACGGCCCCGGCTGCCTGATTGCGGAGCTCACCGAGGATGTGTGGATGCGCAGTGCTGTGAAGATTGGCTACACCACCGAGCGGCCCGTGATTGTTCTGGGCGAGGACGAGGCCTCCATTGAGGAGCTGCGCAGCCTGAACGAGGCCACCCTGGCAAAGGTCTACCCCACCAAGGTCACCGAGGACGATCAGGACATTCCCGCCTTCAACTACCAAGCCAAGAGCTACCCCGCTCCTGCTGTAAAGGTGGCCCGTCCCAAGGTGTTGATCCCCGTGTTCCCCGGCACCAACTGCGAATATGACTCCGCTCGGGCTATGATGAGCGCCGGTGCCGATGCGGAAATCACCGTGATTCGCAACCTCACCGCCGCCGATGTCCAGCGCAGCGTGGAGGAATTCGCCAAGAAGGCTGCTCAGGCTCAGATGATCTTCCTCCCCGGCGGCTTCTCCGGCGGCGACGAGCCCGACGGCTCCGCCAAGTTCATCACCGCCTTCTTCCGCAACCCGGCCATTAAGGAACAGGTCACCGCCCTGCTGGAGAACCGGGACGGGCTGATGCTGGGCATCTGCAACGGCTTCCAGGCGCTGATCAAGCTGGGTCTGGTCCCCTACGGCAAAATCATCGACACCGACGATACCTGCCCCACCCTGACCTATAACATCATCGGCCGCCACCAGTCCAAGGTAGTCCGCACCCGGATCTGTTCCAACAAGTCCCCCTGGCTGGCCGGTACCGAAGTGGGCAGCGTGTGCTCCGTGCCCATTTCCCACGGCGAGGGCCGGTTCTTCGCCAGCGACGAGGTGGTGCAGCAGCTGGCGGAAAACGGCCAGATTGCCACCCAGTACGTAGACCTCTCCGGCAAGCCCACCATGGACACCGAGTTCAATCCCAACGGCTCCGTCTTTGCCATTGAGGGCATCACTTCCCCCGACGGCCGGGTCCTGGGCAAAATGGGCCACAGCGAGCGTATTGGAAAGAACCTTTACCGCAATGTCCCCGGGGAATATGACATCAAGCTGTTTGAGAACGCAGTGAAGTATTTTAAGTAAGCCCTAAAACCAGGATAGCCCCCGTCCGTGTTGGACGGGGGCTGTTTTGCAACCTGAAGTTGCGGTAATTGAGAAAAAAGCATCTGTAAAGCGGTGGTCATTGTTCCTTTTCCGTGATAAAATGCTTCTACAGCGCTGAAACACACAAAGGAGAACCCCTATGAGCTTTGGAAGAAATTTGCAGCATCTGCGCCGCCTCAGCGGGAATATGACCCAGGAGGCTCTGGCGGAGCGATTGAATGTGAGCCGCCAGACCGTTTCCAAGTGGGAAATGGACGCCGCCCAGCCGGAAATGGCCAAAGCCCTGGAGCTTTGCCGGATTTTCAGCTGCACCCTGGACAATCTGTTCCGGGAGGAGCTGGATGAATGCGACAGCGCCTATTCCCGTTTGCGGGTGGAGAATGTGCCGGGGTTCCGGTATGTGCGCCACGCAGTCATCAGCCCCACACCGGAGGAGGATGCCCTGGACCGGCTGCGCGCCATCGCCCGCAAATGCGGCGTGGAGGAGCCCCGGCTGATCGGCTGGGATTTCCCCTGCCTTTCCCAGGAGCAGCTCAACGTCTACCACATGCACGGCTATGCCGCCGCCTGGATTCTCCCGGAGGGAACAGAACCGGAGGAGATGGAAATTCTGGAGCAGCCTCCCTGCCGCTACGCCGCCATTCACATCGAACACCCCTTTGACAACCCCTTTGTCACCATCCCCAAGGCCTACCGGACTCTGATGGACTATATGCGCCTCAATGGTCTGGAGCACACCAAAGAAGGAGTCATCCCCTGCTTTGAAACCGCCGGAGAGACCATGGATATTTACATTGCCTGTCAATAAGGCGACAATTCATAATTTGGCGTACCGGAACTGACGCACCACTTGGCTCCCCCTATGGGGGAGCTGGCTGCCCCGTAAGGGGCTCACCTGAGAGGGCAACACGCAGCGTATAAAAATGGTGCTTCCTTCTCTACGGTACCCTCTCAGTCAGCCTGACGGCTGCCAGCTCTCCCAAAGGGAGAGCCAAGAGGCACTGCCGTATCTAGCCGCCAAACAACAATTATCCGTTTCAGGCAAACAGCTTTTGATCCAGGCCCCGGGCCTTGACGGCGTAGAATACCACGCTGCCCACTGCCAGCAGGGCGATGAACTCTCCCAGGGCAACAAACAGGGCATTGTACCAGAAGCTGGCCTCGCCGATGTAAACCGTGAGCTCCCATCCCACCAGGACGGCGTTGGTCACAGCGGGCAGCAGCATTCCCACCAGAGGATAGCCCTTGACCGTGATCTTCCGGGTCAGCCACATGCCCTCGGCGGCAATCAGGGTAGCCAAGGTGCCCACCAGCCAGTCCAGAGGCAGGGTGCCGGCAAAGGTCAGGTTAAAGATCAGGCAGCCCAGCGTCAGGCCGGGCACGGCGGCGGGAGTGAAGAAGGCGAACACGCACAGCGCCTCGCTGATACGCACCTGGATGGCCATAGAGGTGGAACCCGGCCAGAGCAGATACTGGGCATAGGTCAGTGCGGCATAGAGGGCAGCAAAGATGGCCGAATGGGTAATGAAGCGGGTGTTGTTTTTCATGATACTCTCTCCTAACAAAAATGCGGTCACAGACACGTGACCGCAGCAAAAGAAAATGGGCGCAAAATGCGCCCATCTTTTTGTAAATTCCCTAGTTTTGTTTACCGACAGGATGGTCACGAACTGTCCTATTGAGTTGCACAAAGAAGTATATCCTATTTTGTGGAATCTGTCAAGTAGGGAATCACAGGGCATCGAATCTGGCGGCTCCTCTGGTATTCAGCCACCGGGTCACGACCAGCGAAAGCACCCCAAACAGTGCGGCGCAAAGGCCTATGTACAGCTCCGTGGAGAGCAGATTCCGGGTAAAATAGCATCCCACCGCCGCCAGAACAGGCAGTGCAAAGCCAACAAATACAGAAATCAGCACATTCATGCTCTGCTTGATGGGCATTGCCTCGGAAGTCCACTGGAAATTGGGACGGAGCACGCCCAACATCAGCCCAAAGGCGCCGGTGAGCCACAGGAAGGCCACCGTAAACACGGCACACAGGCCAATGGTCAGTGCCCCCAGCTTCAGGCAAACGCCCAGCACCACCACGGCAAACAGGGCGGCGGGCAGATTCAGCCACAGGTGCAGCCGGAGCTTGGCGGAAAGCACCATTTTCCCGCTGACAGGCAGAGAACGGAGAATCCATAGGTGCTTCCCTTCCAGGGAAACCGAGGGGGTGGACACGGCGTTCAGACCGGAACACATACACACGACCAGCACCACCGCCATGGGCAGCAGGTTGTTGACAATGGGCAGCATCTGCCCAATTCCGGTAATCATCTCATCCAGGAATTCCCGCTTCACCAGGGCAATCACTGACACCACAGGCAAGATTGCAATGCCCAGGCCGCAGTTGAGCATGTAGGTTGGGCTGCTGACAAAGCGCCTCAGCTCCCGGCTCAGCAGGGCGGAGGAGACGCCGGCGGACTTGACAGAAACCTTCCCCCCACGTCTGCCCTCGCTGCGGGTGCGGATGGCAATGTGAAGGAAGCTCTTGGACAGAACGATAAAGCACAGAGCAAAGAGCGCCAGGGTGATGCCGGAGAAAATCGCCATGGCTTTGGCATCCCCCACCGCGGCCATACCCAGCTGATAGAACAAATTGGCCCATACCCGAATTCCCTCGCCCAGAGCCTGAGCATTCAGCAGCAGCTTCTGGAGAATTCCCATCCAGTTGAAGCACACATAGTAGTAGCCGCCAAAGAGCACCAGAGACAAAACCACAATGACGAAGCTCTTGTTCTTCACCCGGGTGGAAACAAGAGCCACCACCCAGCCCAGTACACAGGTAACCACCGTGACGAAAAGCGCCACCAGGAAAATCAGCAGCACATCAAACACCACGGATGCTGTAGACACTGTGCCGAAAAGCCAGGCATAAATCACAGCCGGAATCCAGACGGTGCCGCTGTACATCAGGCTCATGCCGTAAACCAGGGACATCCGGGTGATGAGGATTTTGGAGGGAGGAATGGGCATGGCCAGGAGCATCTCATTGTCCTTGGCAAGATACAGCGTGGAATAGGTATTGAACACGCTGCCGAAGGTTCCCAGCAGCACAGAGAGAATCCCCATCAGCACAAAATACAGCCATTCCATTCCGGCCGCAAACAATCCGTCCCCCATTAGGAAGGAGAGTCCAAAGAACACTCCGGCGAGGAACAGCATGACAGCCGCAAAGAACACAAACATCCCAAAGATGCCACCCGCGGAGCGTCTTTTCCCGGTTTTGGGATTGACAAAATAGGAGCGGAAGCACTCCTGATACTGTTTTTTGATCAGGGTTTTCAGCATGGTTATCCCTCCAGCTCCAGGAACACGGATTCCAGACTGGTATCGCCCCTCACATCCTCCATGGTGCCGGAGCGAATGAGCCTTCCGCCCTTGATGATGGCCACTTTGTCGCAGAGCTTTTCCGCCACCTCCAGCACGTGGGTGGAGAAGAAGATGGCGCCGCCCCGGTCGCAAACCTGGCGCATCATCTCCTTCAGAATGTGGGCGGCCTTGGGGTCCAGGCCCACGAAGGGCTCGTCCATGAGGATCAGCTCCGGCTGATGGAGCCAGGCGGAAATGATGGCCAGCTTCTGCTTCATGCCGTGGGAATAGGAGCCGATGGACTGGGTCAGATCGGCGGTGAGCTCGAAGGCCTCCCCCAACTCCTGAATGCGCCGGCTGCGCTCCTGGGCGGGGACACCGAACACATTTCCTACGAAGTTCAAATACTGGATGCCGGTCATGAAGTCATACAGATCGGGGTTGTCGGGGATGTAGGCAATTTTCTTCTTGCAGGCAATGGGGTCCGCCTTCATGGACACCCCGTCCACCAGGATCTCGCCGCTGTCAAACTGCATGATTCCCGCCACACTTTTCAGGGTAGTGGTTTTGCCCGCGCCGTTGTGGCCGATGAAGCCGTAAATCTCCCCGGCCTGGATGTGCAGGGACAAATCGTCCACGGCTTTTTTCTCGCCGTAGGTTTTGGTGAAATGATTGATTTTCAGCATATACGTTTCTCCTCTTTTGACTGGTTTGGTTTTCCATGCCGTGAATATACACCTTCCACAAGGTGGAAGGTCAAGTGTTTTTTGAAAAGTTTTCCATTGAATTGGTAAATTGTAATTTGGCGGGCAGATACGGTAGCACCCCTTGGCTCTCCCTTTGGGAGAGCTGTCAGCCGAGCAGGCTGACTGAGAGGGTACCGCAGTAAGATAAGAGCACTCGAAAAAACCATGCAGCCCTCTCAGTCTGCCCCTATGGGGCAGCCAGCTCCCCCATAGGGGGAGCCAAGGGGTGCGTCGGTCCCGGCCCGCCAAATTACAATTTATCTACTTACCCCATCAGGGCGGTATGGCTTTTCGATATGGGCCAGCTCCCGGAAGGTGAGCAGCTTCTGCCCGTCAAAGGTCAGCTCCACAATATAGGGCATCCAGTCCACAATTCGCAGAAAATCCTCACAGCAGAATTGGGGACGGTAGTAATTCAGAATGGAGCTGAGGGCGGTGCCGTGGGTACCGATGGCAATGTTCTTCCCGGGGTTTTCCAGCAGAATCTCCTGAAAGGCGGCAATGTTCCGCTGCTGTACCTGGCCGATGGACTCCCCGCCGGGCTCGTGCCAGGAAAAATCCAGCCAGCGGCGGCGCAGGGGGGAATCGGCATCCCGGAGATTTGCATTGCCCTGCTCCCCTGCCTGCCGCTCCCGCAGGCGTTCATCCTGAAGGATGGGTAAGCCATATTGGGCGGCGGCGGAGCGGATGGTATCCAGGCTGCGAAGGTAGGGGCTGCAATAAAAGCAGTCAATCCGTCTGTCCGCCAGCACCTGTGTTACCAGGGCAGTGTCCTGCTTTCCTTCCTCCGTCAATGGCCGGGTTCTGTCGTCTTCGTGACTGTGGACCGGCTGGGCATGGCGGACAAAATACACATGGGTCAACGGCGGAATCCGATCCAGGTCGATCCAGTAGCGCTGCTCCTGCTTCCCTTCCTCGTTGGTAATTTCATTTTCCAGGATACCGCCGTTTCGGAGGATGGATTTTGCGGAGCCGATGTTGTCCTTGTCGCAAGTCATCAGCACCCGGTGGAGTCCCAACTCCCGGCATTTTTCCAGAGCCAGGCGAATCATGGCGGTGGCATAGCCCTTCCGCCGTCGGCTGGGCCGGATGCCGTCGCCAATGTGACCACCGGTAAAGAGCAGGGATTCATTGAGATAATGGCGGATGTTCACCGCGCCCACGAAAACATTCTCATCCAGATCCAGGCAGAAATAGGTGGAATCAGGCACCCAGCCGTCCTGCTCCTGCCTGATTTCCAGGTTTTTCAGATAATATTCAAAATCACGGTAGTCATTCTTGCGAATCGCATAAGGAGAAAAATCCTGCTCCACCGCCAGCCATTCTTCCATCATGTCATTGAACTGAGGCCTGTATTCCGGAGTCAGCTTCACCAGGGTAACATTCATATTCTTTCCTCCCATTCCAGACTGCGGCGCATCCAATCCTCCACGATTGGGTAATCCGTCGGCTGCATAAAGGGGTGCTCGCTGAATTCCGAAATGGTCAGCCGGCATCCGAATCGCTCCGCAAAATGCTTCATCACCTGTCGGGACTGCAAATTGTCCTTGCCCCCATAGAGAATGGCGGTGGGAATATCCCAGCGGGTGACGGGGTGGGCGAGCACATACTGATAGTAGTCCCAGCTCAGGATGTCGATGGGGGTTTTCACCTCACCCTCCCGTTCCAATTGCTCCGGCGGCACCTGGAACCATCCCATCATCTGATGAATCAGATATTCCATGTCCACAATGGGGGACTGAAACAGACAATTTTGGAAAGGATAATCCCCACAGGCATTCAGGCTGAAATAGGCTCCCAGACTGCACCCGAAGAGACTGACCTCCCGCCAACGGGCAAAAGCGGCCTCACACATTCCCTTCAAATCCCGCATTCCGTTCCAGATGTCGCAGCGCTCCGGCTTACCCGCCCGGTCACCGTGCTCCGGCAAATCAAAGCTCAAAGTCTGGCAGCCCTTTTCCTGGGCGATTCCGGCGAACGCCGCCGCCGCATCCTTGGAAGACATTTTCCCATGGACAAACAGATACGCCTTTTCGGAGGGTTCGCCCCAAATGACAGTGGGGATTCCCTGAATCAAACATTTCTCGATTCTCATTTTTCCTCCCGCCCTGTTTCGTCAAATCTCTCTTTTATTTCCGCAACATTGTTTTACAACAATGTTATAATAGTGAATATTCCTCTGTTTGTCAAGACATTTTCTCCTTTCCCGCTCATCTGTCCCTATAGAAAAGCCCCGCACGTCGCGGTGCGGGGCTTTTCCTGCGATATTTAGGATAAAGAGGAACCGGTGAAGTCTTATCCCATGTAAGCTTCCAGCTGAGCCTGGGCGGCAGCCACAAACTCATTGATGCCGGCTGCTTCCAGCTTGCTCAGGAACTCGGGCAGAACGGCCTCGGGATCCACGGCGCCGGACATCAGGTTGAAGGCGTACTCGGCGTAGACATTGGCCAGAGCGGCGCTCTCGGTATCCAGCTCGGAGCTGTCAAAGATGAAGCCGCCGTAGGGCAGCGCCTCAGCTGCGTCGTAGTAAGCAGCGAAACGGCTCCAGTAATCCAGCCCCTGTGCCTGAGTGGGAGGCAGGATACGGACATTGCCCATGCCGTTGGTCCAGGGAGAGTAGGTGGCCCGGGCATCGGTGAAAGTAATGGTACCGTCCTCGTTGGAGGTGTAGGTGAAGCCCTCGGTGCCGTAGTTCAGCATGGTCATCAGCTTGGAGTCGGTGTTCAGCAGGTTCAGGAACATCAGCGCCCGCTCGGGATTCTTGGAGGTAGCGGAGATGGCCACCATGGCGCCCTGACCGGAGGTGCAGTCCATGTAAGCGGCAGTCTCAGGAACCATGCGCACGTCGATACCGCGGGCATCGGAAGCGTCCAGCTCATAGCCGAAGGCGTAGGACTGGGTACCGAACAGGTACTCACCGGTGTTCTGGCAGGCGACACGGTAGTCATTGGCGGTGGCGGTGGACTGGCAGCTGGGAGAGATGAAGCCCTTCTGGGCATACTCATAGGTCTTTGCTGCGAACTTGGCGAACTCCTCGGTGGCGTACTTGTTCACGATGGTGCTGCCAATGTCGTTGGAGGGATGCTCGGCGTCGTAGTAGTAGGACAGGACGTTGCCGGCAGCCACATCACCGGTGATGATGGAGGAATGGTTAACCATTCTTTCCAGGACCACGGGCTCGATGAGCAGAGGATAGAAATCCTTGCCCTTAGCGTCCTTGGCCTTCTGCAGCATTTCAGCGAACTCGTCGGAGAAGTAATCCAGGCCGGCGGCGCAGACAGCGTCCACATCATAGCCCAGCTCGGCAAGCAATGTGCCGTTCACGTCCCAGCAGTTCTGGGTGGCGGTGTCCTTCAGGCCGGGGACGGCATAGATGCCCATGCCGTCGTAGCCATTCGTCACAGCGCAGTCCCAAATGCCCTGGGGAATGGTCTCCAGCAGGTCGGCGCCATAGGTGGGGAGCAGCTCATCCAGCCGTACCCAATAGCCGTCCCGGGCAAACTTGTTATACTCGTTGGCGGACCAGTTGCAGGTGAAATACATATCCACATCGTCGCCGCCGGTGAGCGCGGTAACGGTAGCGGTGTCGAAGTCACCCCAGGTGCCCCAGATGACTTCCAGGGTCACATTGAGCTTCTCAGCCAGGTAGGCATTGACTTCCTTCAGCACGGTCTCGGATGCATCCGGGGTAACGTTGCTGCCATGGAACCAGATCTTCAGGGTGACAGGCTCCAGCGCCTCCTCAGCGGAAGCGACCTGGGACAGACCGACCAGACTGCCGATCATTGCCAGCGCCAGGAGCATTGCGAAAAACTTTCTCATGATTCATCCTCCATTTATAAATAGTGATTTTACCAATCAGCGCTGACGCGCTGTATTAGCCTGAGTGGATCAGCCCTTCACCGAGCCGATGGCAAGACCAGACACGATGTAGCGCTGGAAGAAGGGATAGGCGCAGGCAATGGGCACCACGATGAGCACCACCAGCACCATGCGCAGGGATTGGGTGGGGAGCTTGGCCGCTTCGTTGATGGCCGCCGTGCCCAGCTGACCGGACATCCGGTTTAAGTAGTCCACGTTGTTCTGCAGCTCCATCAGCAGGGCCTGCAGGGGCTGCAAAATCTTTTTCTGACGGATGTACAAAAGGGAATTAAACCAGTCGTTCCAGTAGGCAAGGGCATTGAGCAGGGCGATGGTGGCGATGCCCGGTTTGGCAATGGGCACCACAATGCGAAACAGGGTGGAATACTCGCCGCTTCCGTCAATGGTGGCCGCCTCAATCAACTCCATGGGCACGGAGCTTTTGAAGAAGGTGCGCATGACGATGATGTTGAAGGGACTGACCAGCAGCGGGACGATCAGCGACGCGTAGTTCTCGCTGAGCCCAAGCAGCTGCTTACAGACGATATAGGTGGGAACCAGGCCGCCGCCGAAGATCATGGTGAAGAAGCTGAGGAAATTGAAGAAGCCCCGGAATTTGAAATCCGGACGGTACAGGGCATAGGAATACATGGCACACATGGCGGTGCTGAGCACCGTGCCCACCACAGTGATGAAAATGCTGTTGAAATAGGACCGCCAGATCTGAGGCAGCTTCTCAAAGGCGTAGCTGTAGGCATGGGTGCTCCACGCCTGGGGGAAGAAGGAATAGCCGATCTCCCGGATGGATGCTTCCGACGAGAAGGAAATGATGACAACAAAAACAAAGGGGATGATGCAGCAGACGGAGAACAGACCGATGATCACATGGAAAATGGCTTCCGTTCCCACGCTGACGGAGTTTAAGCGAAGGTTCTTCTTTTTGTCAGCCATGACCGCACCTCCTTAGAACATGGCACTGTCGGCGTCGACCTTTTTCACAATGGCGTTGGCCGACAGAATGCAGATGAAGCCCAGCACATTTTGCAGAAGGCCCGCCGCCGAGGACTGCCCCGGATTGCCGGTGGCAATGTAGGCCCGATAGACATAGGTATCGATGGTCTGAGTCACGGAGAACAGGGCACCGTTCTGCATGGGCACATTGTAGAACAGGCCAAAATCCGAGGCAAATATCCTGCCCACATTCATAATGAAGAGAATGCAGATCATGGTGCGCAAATGAGGAATGGTCACGTAAAGCACCTGCTGCCACTTGGAAGCACCGTCAATCGCTGCAGCCTCATACTGGTTGGCATCGATGCCGGTGATGGCCGCCAGGTACAGCACCGTGGAATAGCCCACGTTTTTCCAAAGGTTGGCGAACACCAGCAGATAGGGCCAGGGGCCGGGGGTGGTGTACCAGGAGGTGACCTCCTTTTCTGCCGCTGCCTGCATGGCGGGAATCATGCCGTACTGGGCATCCAGAAATGCGTTCAGGAAGTAGCTTACCACCACCCAGGACAGAAAATAGGGAAAAAACATCATGGTCTGGTATGTTTTTCTCACGAACTTCCGGGTAAGCTCGTTCATCATGATGGCGAAGGCCACGGGAATGATGACGCCCAGGATGATAAAGACGATGTTATAGCCCAGGGTGTTGCGGAACATGATCCAGGCGGAATCCGTCTTGAACAGATACTCGAAATTCTTTAACCCAACCCACTTGCTGCTTAACAGATTGCTGATGAACGAAGGATTTCTGGGGTTGATTTTATAGTCCTTGAATGCCAGCACAATACCCCCCATGGGCAGGTAGCGCAGCAACAGCAGCCAGATGGCGGCAGGGGCCACCATTGTCAGCAGTACCAGGGTTTTTTTGTACTTAGCAAACCGCCCGGAGGCAAGCCGGTTGGGCGCTTCCTTCAGCGCATTGCGAGCCATAGTCTCCCTTCCTTTCCGTGTATCATATGACGAAAACCGCACATCATTTCCGCTCCTGATTGATGATATTTTACCATTGCTTTGGTGATAAGTCACGAGCCGGCATTGTTGTTTCTTGCTTTTCCTTGTTCGATTTGCCAAATGTAATCCCCGCCGCGTTTTTCCGCGGCGGGGATTGGATCATTTCATGGTATTGCGGTATTCGTTGGCGCTCATGCCTTCCAGCTTTTTGAAGGTCCTGGCGAAATGGGCGGTGTCGGCATAGCCAACCATTTCCCCGATTTCTCCGATCTTCAATTTTGGGTCGGACAGCAGCTCCTTGGCCTTTTGGATGCGGATGGCATTGAGGATGTCATAGAAGCTCTTTTCGGCGTACCGGTTCAGCAGCTTGGAAAGGTGCCACTGGGACACATAGCAGCAGTCCGCCACCGCCTGAAGGGTCAGCCTCTGGGCGTAGTTTTTCTCCATGAAATCCAACGCCCGGTTGACGATGAAGCTGCCGGCATTCTGGTTCTGCTCCTCCTCTTCCTGGGCGGGCAGCTGCTTGTTCAGCCGCTCCGTCATCACGGTGAGCGCCTCCTTGATTTCCTCCATCTTGGAGGGCTTCAGAAGGAACCGGGTCACCCCCAGGCGGATGGCTTCCTGGGCATAGGCAAAGTCCCGGTAGCCCGTGAGAATGGCAATCTGCATTTCCGGGTGCTCACTGCGCAGTGCCGCCACCATGGACAGCCCATCCCGGCCGGGCATGCGGATATCCGTGAACAAAATGTCCGGGTCCAGTTCCCGGATCAACCGGGCGCCTTCCTCCCCGTCGCAGGCAGTTCCCACCACCTGGCAGTTGTAATCGGCCCACCGGACCACCCGGCGCAGGCCCTCTACAATGATGCTTTCATCATCCACCAGCAGTACCCGGTACATTGTTTTCTCTCCTCTCTTACGTTCCGTTCAGCCGGACGGCGGACTCCACCGCCTGGGCAGCGGTCATCTGTCCGGTGACCACCTTCTGCAGGTTCACAAACAGGTCGCTTTTTGCTTCGCCGGAAATGGCATCCTGCACCGCGCCCACCACACCGGTGAGCTCCACAATGGCATCCGCCGCGGACTGCTGAATGGTGTTCAGTCCTTTGGGCTCCGCGCCGTTTACCAGGGCTGTGACCTCCGTGGTGACGAAGGTACCCAGCACCTCTTCGGAGGTCATATGGAACACAAATGCCACCGCTGCCTCCCGCCTTTTGGGATCCTCCCAGGCCTTTCTTGTGATAAAGTAGCCCATGGAAATGCCGCCGATGGCATCCGTTGCCGGCCGCTGTCCCTTTCCGGGCACAAAGCGCACCTTGAAATCATCCAGATTCTCCGGGTAATTTTTGGTAAAATACCCCACCTTCCAGGAGCCGTCGATGAGGAAGGCCGCCTGTCCCTCGCCGAACAGGGCGGTGGTTTCCGCATCCGTAGCCGTCAGGGTGTTCTTGGGGAAGAAGCCTGCTTCATACAAAAACCGGATATCCTCCAGGGCCGCGATCCATTTCCGGGATACGGCATCATCCCGAAGGGCGCCGTTTTCGTCCAGGGTGGGGACCTCCAGATGATTGCTGAGGGAACCGTTGTTCATCACGGCAAACTCAAACCAATAGTGGGGAATTTCATACAGGGAGCAGGCAATGGGGGTGTAGCCCGCCTGTTTGATTGTCTCACAATCCTGCAGAAACTGCGCCCAGGTGTAATCCGCCCCGGGCATCGCCACACCGCATTCCTCCAGCACCGCCTGATTCACAAAGAGTGTTTCCCAGAAGCCGCTGGAGGGTACCGCGTAGTGCTTGCCGTCGGCCGCCACTGCCATCATGGATTCTTTCATATTGGTGGCGTAGTCGGGGTATTCCTCCCGGATTTCCTCGATGGAAACCACCTTGCCGGCGTTGATGAAGGGGTCGGCATCGGCATCGGTGAAATAAAACAGCACATCCGGCTCGGAGCCGGTCATAAAATCCGTGAGTACCTTGGTCTTCCATTCCTCGTTGGAGGCGGCGGAATGATCCTGAACCGTGACACCGGTAGCCTGCTGGTATTCCTCCACCGCCGCCACAAAGCTGCCCCGGTTCCCGTCATCACCGCCGTAGGAGGTGACGACGGTGAGGGTAACGCTCTGCTGGACTACTTCCGTCTCCGCTGATTTGTTTTCTTCGCCGCAGGCCGCAAGTCCCAGGCAAACGGCCAGGGCAAGCAGCGCTGAGATTCCTCTTTTCATGTTACCACGCCCTCTCTTTCCATCACCGGGAACCAGATCCGGGCCAGGATGGTTCCATGGTCCGTCTCTTCCACGGTGAGCTTTCCGTCGCCGCCGTAGATCAGCTTCAGCCGCCGGTGGACATTGCGCAGTCCCACCTGGCCCCGGCCTTCTTCACTGCCGGAGAGCAGCAGGCGGATCATTTCCCGGTCCGCATCGGTCATCTGACCGTCGTGCTCCACCTCCAGGAAAATCCGGTTTTCCCGGCGGTAGGCCCGCACCCACAGGTTTCCGCCCCGGCGGGCGGTCATATCATGCTCCACCGCGTTTTCCACAATGGGCTGCAAAATCAGCCGGGGGATGGTGGTTTCCAGAAGGGTCTGGTCGATTTCCTGATACACATGGAACCCCTCTCCCAGCCGTTCCCGGATGATGTACAAATAGGCCTCCACATAACCCAATTCTTCTTTCAGGGGGATCTGGGTGCGGCCATCCCGGTCCAGCGCCGCATTCAGCATGGTGGACAGGGCCTCGATCATGGCACTGACCCGGTCATTTCCCTCAAGCCGGGCCTCCCAGTTGATGATTTCCAGAGTATTGTTCAGGAAATGGGGGTTGATCTGAGATTGCAGGGCCTTGATCTGCGCCCGCTGCGCCGCCTGCTGCTCCTGATAGGAGCGGTCAAACTGGCTTTTCATCTCCGCAGACATGGCGTTGAAGTGGGAATAAAGCTTCTCAAATTCCGCATTGGGGGGCTTCTGGTCGATTTGGTAGCCCCGCTGCCCGGACTGAACCCGCAGATTGGCTTTTGCCAGGGTCTCGATGGGCCGGGAAAGATGGTGCTGGAACAGGGCAATCACCACAATGAGCATGGGAAGCACCATCAGCGCCACCGCGCAGGCCGCCCAGGAGAGCCAGGGGTTTTCTCCCCAAAGGTCATACTCCTCCAGCTCCGCCGTAAAGGAAAACCGATGCCCATCCACATCCGCTTCATAACGGATATCCCCCTGGCCGCTTTCCGCCAGAACCAGAGCATTCTGTTCGTCCAGATAAAACAGGATATCATCCACGGTCAGCCGGATATCATGGATCCGGGGAATGGAATACAGGGACTGAAACACCGCGGAGGGTTCCAATACCATCACCACGGAGGCATAGGGCTCGAAATGGCTGTCCAGCAGATTCCGGGCCATATACAGATTTCCCTCCAGCAACAAAAAACAGATATCCGTATCCGCGTTCGCCATTCGTTCCAGAATCATTGCCTCACTGTCCCGGCAGGCCTGCAAAAGATCATACCCTGCGGTGCCGCTGCTGAGCTGGTAGGCATCCACGTCCACATTCTTATCCCAGAAGCTGATGAACACCGCCTTGTAATTATCCCCCCGGGAATAATTCTGGCTGAGATAATCGTTGATGCTGCGGTAGAGGGCGGCACTGTCACCGCTCTGCTGATAGCTGCGGTAGGCGCTGCGGACGATGCCGTCGTAGGACATGGTTTTGGAGTCATTGACCACATCCTCCAGCTGCAAGCGTACCTGGCGGAGAGCATATTCCGCGCTGGCCGCAATCTCCTGCTGCACACTGCGGCGGTAATTGTCCCCAAAGAGGACACCGGCCAGGGTGACAATGATGATGATGGGCACCAGCCAGCAGATCACAATGGTCATCATGAGGCCCAGTTTCAGGGATATTTTCGGTTTCGCCATTGTCCTCCCCCCTCTCGTTGTTGGAAATCATTGTATCACATATCGCTTGGTAATTCAAACAGGCCCGCCCGAATTGGACAGGCCCACAGCATGATGAAATTCTAATCACCGGTTTCAGCGTCAAACAGATAAATTGTAATTTGGCGGGTGCAAATGACATCCACGCCACCGTAGGGGCGGCTACCAGCCGCCCGCGCAGTACAAGCCAAAAATGATGAACCGGGTTGGGCGAATTCCCACAGCACCACGATAAAACTGTAGGGGAGGCTCGCAGCCTCCCGCGCGGTACAAACCTACAATAACGAATCAGATTGGGCGAATTCGTACTGTGTCGGACGTGGTACCATTCAACCAAGCACGCGGTTCCGTTACGTTGCGGGCGGCCGCCCCTACGGTGGCGTAATCGATAAACTACAATTTGCCTTTGGGTTTGGGATTTCACAATTACAGCTCCAGCAGCTCCCGCCAGCGGCGGATATAATCCCGGGCCTGCTGCCGGGTGGCTGCTTCCGCTGCCATGCGGAGCAGGGGCTCCGTTCCGGAGAAGCGGCAGATCACCCAGCTTCCGTCCGCAAAATAGATCTTGCAGCCGTCCTCCCGGTTGATCCGCACCACCCCGTCCCCAAAATCCGGTGTCCGGAGCTTTTCAAATACCAGGCTCTGAAGCTCCCGCTTTCTTTCCGGGGTCATGGTGAAGGCGGCATCCTCATAGCAGAGCATCCCGTATTTTTCCGTGATCTCCCGGTAGAGCTGGGCCACGGTTTTTCCCGTCACCGCCAGCATTTCCACCAGCAGCGCCGCAGCGTAGATGCCGTCCTTTCCCGGAATGTGCCCCTTCACCGCCATGCCGCCGGAGGATTCCCCGCCGATGATGGCATCGGTCTCGGCCATTTTCGCGGAAATATACTTAAAGCCCACCGGCACCTCGTAACAAACTTCCCCGAAATCCGCCGCCACCCGGTCCAGCAGATGGGTGGTGGAATTGTTGCGGACGCAGGGGCCCTTCCAGCCCCGATAGTTCAGCAGGTAATAGTACAGCAGCACCAGCAGCGTGTTGGCATGGAGATAATTGCCATGCTCATCGATGACGCCCAGCCGGTCCGCGTCTCCGTCGGTGGCAATGCCCAGATTGCACCGGTTGTCCACCACATAGGTGGCAAGCATCCGCAGCGTTTCCTCGCTGGGAGCGGGCATTCTTCCGCCAAAGAGGGTGTCGTGCTGATCGTGGATCATGTCCACGTCGCACCGGCAGGTCAGCAGCAATGTGCGCAGGCAGTTGCAGCTGACACCATACATGGGGTCAATGGCGATTCGCAGCCGGGAACGCCGGATGGCGCCGGTATCGATCATCTGCAGGATGCTGTCGATATACTCGTTGAAGGGATACCCCTCCCGGATTTTTCCCGCTGCCAGGGCATCGCCGTAGGGGATGCTTTTCACATCCTGTGGCCGCAGCTTTTCGATCTCCGCCTCGATCTTCCCGGTGACGGTGAGATCCGCGTCCCGGCCGCCGAAGGTGAAGATTTTGATGCCATTGTAGATGGCCGGGTTGTGGCTGGCGGTGATGGCCAGACCGTAGGGCAAACCCATCTGCTTCACCGTGAACATGATCAGCGGCGTGGGGACGGAGCGGTTGATCACATAGGGACGGAACCCGTGCCCCGCCAGCACCTCCGCTGCCCAGAACATGGCTTCCTTTGACAGAAAGCGCCGGTCGTAGCCCAGGCAGATGGTGGCGCCAACCTGACCTTCGGCTTCCATCAGCGCGCACAGCCCCGCCGTGACCAGACGGATGTTTTCCTTGGTAAATTCGTCGGCAATAATGGCCCGCCAGCCGCCGGTTCCAAATTTGATCATGCTTCTCCCTCTCTTTTCCTGAATTACCCCATGGTAACCTTCACTTCACTGACACTTCCCACCGGCATCACCGGCACGCTGTCCACCGGTCTGCCGTCCACGGTGATGGAGACCACGCCCTTTTCCACCCCCTGAGGATTCAGCACCTGAATGCGGTACTCCGCCCCACGCCAGGAGCGTACCACGGAAAATTCCTTCCAGTCGGCGGGAATGCAGGGGTCAATGACCAGACCGTCAAAGTCCGGCCGGATGCCAAGCAAATACTGGGTGGCCGCGTAATAGGCCCAGCCGGAGGAGCCCGTCATAAACGGATGCCTTGCCCGGCCGAAGGCGGTGTGGTCCCGGCCCACCACAAACTGGCAGTAGGAATAGGGCTCGGATTCCCGGATTTCAATTTTGTCGTTTTGCAGGGCAGGACACAGGGCATTGTAAAATTTCATGGCACGGCTGCCCCGGCCCAGGATGGCCTCGGCGCACCAGGCCCAGGGGTTGGGATGGCTGAAAATGGCGCCGTTTTCCTTCAGCCCCGGATACACCCGGGTCACAAAGCCGATTCCGTCGTCCCGCTGGGTATAGCAGGGGGCATTGAGCATCAAGCCGTATTCCGTGAACAGGTACTCGTCCACCGCGTCCATGGCGGAAAGGCCCCGCTCCCGGTCCGCAACCCCGCTGAGCACCGCCCAGGTGTTGCACTCCATGTGGACCTTTCCTTCCTTGTCCTGTTGGGTGCCGATCTTCCGGTTGTCGGCGGTGATGCCCCGGATGTACCATTTTCCGTCCCACAGCACCCGCTGGCAGACCTCCTTCACCTGCTTGCCCATTTCCTCGTACCGGGCGGCATCCTCCCTCCGTCCCAGCCGGCGGGCCAGGGCCACAAAATTGCCGATGGCCCAGTGGTGCAGGAAGCTAACCATGGCACTCTCGCCGCCGCCCAGGTTCAGGCAGTCGTTCCAGTCTGCCCGCAAGCCCTTGCAGATGCCGTTGATGCCCACCTCCCGGGCGGAGAAATCCAGAATCTTTTTCATATGCTCGTAGACCGTCCCCTCACCCCCGTCGGCGTAGGTGACGACCTGGTCAATAAAGCCGTAATCACCGGTCTCCCGGACATACTGGACAATGGAGGACACCAGCCACAGGGCATCGTCGGCGCAGGCATCCTTCAGACCGTGGACGATCTGGCTTTTATCCGGGGTTGGAATCACGGTGGGCGACTTGAAATCCGTCTGGGGCGCCTGGGGCTCAAACCACCGAGGCTCGAACAAGTGCAAGCCGTAGCCCTCCTTTGTCAGGGCCCGGAGCAGCTCAATCATGCGGCTGCGGCATTTATCCGGGTTGGAGTGGGGCACCATCATGGCATCCTGGGCCGTATCCCGGTAACCCAGGCCCACCCGGCCGCCCACCTCGATAAATGAGGTGAACCGGGAGAACATCACGTTGATCTCGCTCTGGTACAGATTCCAGATATTCAGCTCCGTGTTCATTCCCTGGTTGGGGGTGGACACCTGGAGGCAGCTCAGCTTCTCATCCCAGAACTTCGCCGTGCGGGCAAAATCCTCGTCCGCCTTGACGGCGGTGTATTTCCGCCGCATCCGCTTGCCCTCTTCCAGGCCGCCTTCGCCCAGCAGATAAATCAGGCGGGCTTCCTCCCCGGGCTGAAGCTCCAGGGTCTTTTTCAGGCAGCCGCAGTGGTTGCCGCCCCTCTCGAAACTGCCGCCGCAGTGGCCGGTCTCCACGGCGATGGGGTTTCGCTCCGTGCGGTAAGGGCCGATGAATTTATCCCGCAGGCAATCGAAGCCGTCGGGGGTAAAATCCGAGGTGAAGAACTGGTAGCCGTCCTCTTCATAATAGAGGTCATGCTCGATGACCCCGTCCTCATACCGGCTGCCGGCGGCATACAGGCTCATCTGGAAATTCTGATTGTCCATGGCCACATGATGGAAGCTGAATTCCAGATAAGAAAATACCGAAAGCTTCCGGGGGCGGTCGGAATCGTTGCGCAATCTGACATCCCAGATTTCCACCGGGTCATCCATGGCAACATACAGCTTCTGCTCCGCGTCGATGCCGGAATAATCACAGTGATATTTAATATAGCTCAGGCCATGGCGGCAGGAATAGTGCTCCCTGGGCTTGCCCACCGGCTGCCAGGAAACCGTCCAGTAGTCCCCGGTGTCATCGTCCCGCAGGTACACATAGTGACCTGGGCCATCCATGGGCACGCCGTTGGGACGGAAGCGGGTGATCCGGTGGTATTCAGAGGACTTGTACAGCAGGTAGCCCCCTGCGGTGTGGTTGAACACACCGTACATATCCTTCAGGCCGATATAGTTGGTCCAGGAAACCGGCAAATCCACCCGATCGATGACATATTCCCGGTTTGCATTGTCAAAATATCCATAACGCATAGAAATACCTCCTGCATATTTAGGCATCATCACAGCTTAAGTATATCGAAAGTCCCTCCTTTTGAAAAGGGCTAAAAATGTATCTTCTTGTCTGTGGTTGTACTTTTGCTCCAAGGAAAGGGCGATTCTTCGGTTTTCACATCCCGCAGAAGGAGAGAAAAATGCCGTGCCCCTGTCCGGAGCACGGCATACCTTTTATTTTGCATCTTCGTCCATCTTCACCTTGGGAAGATTCCACCGGAAATGGGCTGCCAGAAAACGCAGAACCGGCACCAGCAGGAAGCCTCCCAGCATGGCAATTTGCTCTGATCCAAACAGCCGCAGCAGCGCCACCATCAGCACCGCCCCGGCAATGGCCGCCACGGCATAGACGTGCTTCCGGAAAATATCCGGGGTCTGGCCGGCCAGCACATCCCGCAGGGCACCGCCCCCCACGGCGGTCATAAAGCCCAAAAAGCAGATTAAGAATTCATTGTCCTCATAGCCCATGGCGATGCCCGCCATCACGCCGTCCACAGTAAAGGCTGCCAGGCCCAGGGAATCAAACCAGAAGAGCAGCTTGTCGTACAGTGAGGCCACCTTTCGGGGCATGTGCCGGTGCAAATACATCAGAAGGAACACCACATTGGCCACCACAATGGCCACCATCACAAAAAAGGGATTGCGGAACATCTGAGGAGGAATGCTGCCGATGATCAGATCCCGCATCAAGCCGCCGCCGCAGGCAGTGGTGACCGCGAGAACATTCACGCCGAAAATATCCATCCCCTTGCGGATGCCCACAAAGGCACCGGAAATGGCAAAGGCAATGGTTCCAATCAGATCAAACAGAAACAGCATTGACCAAGGCATGGCTTTTCCTCCCAATGGGAATGATGTTATATTATAGCATGGCGCTTGTTTAAATGCAACCGACGGGTGACGGTTTCCTTCAAAAAGAGCTTTCGGCGCCTTGTTACAAAAGGGATAATTTAAAAAGATACAAATACTGTTGAAAATGATACTTGACAGAGATGAATGTCAAAGCTATTATGAAATGAAAAATCCAATCTCTGTCTGGAAAGAGAGGTTATCTTTATGTGCGGAATTGTTGGTTTTTCGGGGCATCAAAGCGCCGCTCCCATTTTGCTGGAGGGGCTTTCCAAGCTGGAATACAGAGGCTATGACTCCGCAGGCATCGCGGTTCGGGACGGTTCAGGCGACCCGGTGGTGGTGAAGGCCAAGGGCCGGCTGAAAATTCTGGCCGAGAAAACCAACGGCGGCATGGCGGTGCCCGGCTGCTGCGGCATCGGCCACACCCGCTGGGCCACCCATGGTGAACCCAGTGAAAACAACGCCCATCCCCATTGCAGTGAGGACATGAATGTGGTGGGTGTGCACAACGGCATCATCGAATCCTACCAGGAGATCAAAGAAAAGCTCACCCGGAAGGGTTATCATTTCTACAGCCAGACCGACACCGAGGCGCTGATCAACTATGTGGATTACTACTACAAAAAATACCACATGGGGCCCATCGACGCCCTGGCCAAAACCATGGTGCGCATTCGGGGCTCCTATGCTCTGGCGGTGATGTTCAAGGACTACCCCGGTGAGATTTATGTTGCCCGGAAGGACAGCCCCATGATCATCGGCGTGGAGGACGGAGAGTCCTACCTGGCCTCCGACGTGCCCGCTATTTTAAAGTATACCCGAAATGTGTATTATATCGGCAATATGGAAATGGCCCGGCTGTCCGGCGGAGACGTGACCTTCTTCAACCTGGACGGTGATATCATTGAAAAGCCCCTGACGGAAATCAAGTGGGACGCCGAAGCCGCCGAAAAGGGCGGCTACGAGCACTTCATGATGAAGGAGATTCATGAGCAGCCCCGGGCGGTGCAGGACACCATCCATTCCGTGGTAAAGGACGGGGCCATTGACCTGTCGGGTTTGGGCATTGAGGAAGAATTCGTTCAAAATCTGGACACGTTGCACATCGTGGCCTGCGGCTCTGCCTACCATGTAGGGGTGGCCGCCCAGTATGTGCTGGAGGATCTGGCCAAGGTGCGGGTACGGGTGGAGCTGGCCTCGGAATTCCGCTACCGCAGTCCCTTGCTGCGCAAGGAGGATCTGGTCATCGTCATCAGCCAGTCCGGTGAGACCGCCGACAGCCTGGCCGCCCTGCGGGAAGCCAAAGGTCAGGGCGTCAAAACCCTGGGTATTGTGAACGTGGTGGGCAGCACCATCGCCCGGGAGGCAGACAATGTGTTCTACACCCTGGCCGGCCCGGAGATCGCCGTGGCCACCACCAAGGCCTACTCCGCCCAACTGGCGGCCTGCTACCTGCTGGCGGTGGAATTTGGCCGGATGCGGGGGCAGATTCCGGCGGAGGAATACAGCCGCCTGATCGATGAAATGGAGCAGCTGCCGGAGAAAATGGAGCGGGTACTCCAGGACCAGGAGCGAATCCAATGGTTTGCCAGCAAGTTCTCCGCTGCCCATGATATTTTCTATCTGGGCCGGGGCCTGGACTATGCCACCGGGTTGGAAGGCAGCCTGAAGATGAAGGAAATCAGCTATATCCACAGCGAGGCCTACGCCGCAGGCGAACTGAAGCACGGCACCATCAGCCTGATTGAGCCGGGCACGCTGGTGGTAGGCGTTCTGACCCAGGGCAGACTGTACGAAAAGATGCTGAGCAATCTGGTGGAGGTAAAAAGCCGGGGCGCTTACCTGATGGGCCTGACCACCTACGGAAATTACAACATCGAGGACACCGTGGACTTCACCGTCTATATTCCCAAAACGGACGAGCATTTCACCGCCTCCCTGGCCGTCATCCCCCTGCAGCTCATGGGCTACTACGTCAGCGTGGCCCGGGGCCTGGATGTGGATAAGCCCCGGAATCTGGCCAAATCCGTCACGGTGGAATAAGCGAAATGATCATTTGGCGAACCTGAACCGACGCACCCCCTTGGCTCCCCCAAGGGGGTGCCACCGTATCTTGGCTCCCCTGGGGGAGCTGGCTGCCCCGCAAGGGGCGCCCCTGAGAGGGCCAGTATGGCGTGATTTCGGCTGCCATGATCTTACTGCGGTACCCTCTCAGTCAGCCTGTTCGGCTGCCAGCTCTCCCAAAGGGAGAGCCAAGGGCGTTGCCGCGCCAGTGCGATAAACAACAATTTGAATTTTCAGCGCAGACTTATGATACAGCCGTTCTGCCGGCTGCAGGGGGATAGCACTTCAAAGCGGCGCGCCGCCTTCATCCAACCTGCCCAAAAACCTTCTTCCCGCGGCGCGGATATTTTCCGCACCCACGATGCCCAAAAACGCAAAATTTTCTTGACTATGGGGTGAAATCCGCCTATAATGGTGGGAGCTATGAGTATTTCCATCTAAGAAAGGATTTTGAAATATGGCTAAGGAATACAAGATTACAAGTCTGCGTCTGGCTGACCTGGAAAAAGAACTGAACTACCTGAAGACCACCCGTGAACGGGAAGTTGCCGCCATGATTGCGGAAGCCCGCTCCTACGGTGACTTGTCCGAAAACTCCGAGTACGATGCCGCCAAGAACGAGCAGGCCAAGCTCTATGGCCGCATTGCCGAAATCGAGGACGTGCTGTCCCACGCCACCATTATCGAGGACGAGAACGAGGCCACCGGCCGGGTGGGTCTGGGCTGCACCGTGGTGGTGGAAGACGAGAGCGGCAAGCGAACCACCTACCGCATCACCGGTTCTCAGGAAGCCAACCCCATGGAGTTTAAGCTCTCCGACGACTCCCCCTTCGGTCGTGCCGTGGTTGGCAAGGCTGCCGGTGAAAGCTTCATCGTCAACGCCCCCGCCGGCTCCTTCACCATGAAGGTGATTGAAGTCTCCCGGGAGGGTTAAGCGATGGCAAAGTTTGTACCCCAGGCGGAGCTGCCTGTTTCTGAGCAGGCCCAGATCCGACGTGAGAAACTCGCCGCCCTCCAGGCCGAGGGCCGTGATCCCTTTCAGATTACCAAGTTTGATTTCAATGCCGACTCCGCTGCCATCAAGGCAGATTACGAAGGCTTCGAGGGCAAGACTGTCCGGGTTGCCGGCCGCCTGATGAGCAAGCGCGGTCAGGGCAAGGTCATGTTCTGCGATCTGCAGGATTCCACCGGCCGCATTCAGCTGTTTGTCAAAATCGATGAAATGGGCGAGGAAGAGTATGGCCGTTTCAAGAAGAACGACATCGGCGATATCGTTGGCGTGGAGGGTGAGATTTTCAAAACCAAAACCGAGGAAATCTCCATCCGTACCCGGAGCATCCAGCTGCTGAGCAAGTCTCTGCTGCCCCTGCCCGAGAAGTTCCATGGCCTGACCGACAAGGAGACGCGCTATCGTCAGCGTTATGTCGACCTGATCGTCAACCCCGAGGTCAAGCGCAACTTCATCATCCGCTCGCAGTTCATCAAGCATCTGCGGGATTATCTGGACAACATGGGCTATATCGAGGTCGAGACGCCGGTGCTGAACACCATCGCCGGCGGCGCGGCGGCACGCCCGTTCATCACGCACCACAACACGCTCGACATCGATATGTACATGCGCATCGCGACCGAGCTGCCGCTCAAGCGGCTGATCGTCGGCGGGATGGATCGCGTGTATGAGGTGGGCCGTATTTTCCGCAACGAGGGCATGGACCCGAAGCACAACCCCGAGTTCACGACCGTCGAGCTGTATCAGGCGTATGCCGAT
>JALFGI010000028.1 GCA_022777455.1 Clostridiales bacterium
GAAAAGGTGGCGGACACCTTCCTCACCAGCTGGCGGGGTTCCGTCACCCTGCCGGAGCTGTGCCTGATTGCGTGATGATTGTGGAGGAAAAAATGAGAAAACGAATTTGGATTTTGGTGGCTGCGGCGACTCTGCTGCTGGTCGGCTGCGGTTCTTCCCGGAAGCCGGAGAATACCTACCGGCAGATCACCCAGGAGGAGGCCGCAAAGCTGATGGCTGAGCAGTCGGACTATCTCCTTCTGGATGTGCGCACCCAGGCGGAGTTCGAACAGGCCCACATCCCCGGGGCCCTTTGCATCCCCAACGAGACCATTGGCTCCGATGAAATCCCGGCGCTGCCGGACAAAAATCAGCTGATCCTGGTCTATTGCCGCAGCGGCAACCGGAGCAAGCAGGCCGCCGAAAAGCTTGCACAGCTGGGCTATACCAACATTGTGGAGTTCGGCGGCATCAACACCTGGACGGGAGAAACCGTCTCCGGCAGCGAGGGTTAGCATGGCATCCACACAGATGTATGTCTTTGCCATGGTGATCTTCGGCACTCTGGCTCCCTTTGTGCGAAACATCGGCGTTTCCTCCGGGGAGCTGGCGCTGTACCGGGCGGTGATGGGCGCCGGACTGATTGGGATTTACCTGTTGGCGAAGGGGAAGAACCCCTTCTCCGGCGGCCTGAAGCGGGAAATCCTTTTGCTGCTGCTCTCCGGCGGGGCCATGGGCATCAACTGGATTCTGCTGTTTCAGGCTTACCGATACACCTCTGTTTCCACTGCCACCTTGTGCTATTATTTCGCCCCGGTGATCGTCACCGCTTTGTCCCCGGTGCTGTTCCGGGAAAGGCTGACCCGGAAGCAGCTGTTCTGCTTTGCCATGGCCACTTTGGGCCTGGTGCTGATCACCGGACTGGAGCCTTCCGCGGGCAGCGCCAATCTGACGGGTATCCTGTTCGGACTGGGGGCAGCGGTGCTTTACGCCGCGGTGATTCTGCTGAACAAGTACATCCGCAGTACCGCCGGAATCCAGCGGACCTTTTTGCAGTTCCTTGCAGCCATTGTGACGCTGATCCCCTACGTGGCTGCCACCGGCGGCGTGACCCTTTCCCGGCTGGATGGTACCGGCTGGATGTGCCTGCTGGTGGTGGGCATCCTGCACACCGGCATCACTTACTGCCTGTATTTTTCCTCCCTGAAAGCCCTGCCCGGCCAGCGGGCCGCCATTCTCAGCTACATTGACCCGCTGGTGGCGGTGTTGATTTCCGTCACGGTCCTCCGGGAGCCCATGACCTGGCAGCAAGCTCTGGGCGGCGGACTGATCCTGGGCTTTACCCTGTGGAACGCCCTGCCGGAAAGGGAAAAAGCCCCTTCCTGATAGAAAATCGCCTCTTTTCTGCCGCAGCAGAAAAGAGGCGGTTCGATAATCAGCGCATGTTTTCCCGTACCAGCCACTGTAGGGGCGGCTAGTTAGCCGCCCACCAGCCAACAGGCTTGAGTGTTTCGTTGCATGGTACTATGCCCGGAATGGTGTGAATTCGCCCAGCCTGGTTTTTGATTGTGGGCCGGTACTGCGCGGGCGGATCATCCGCCCCTACAGTGGGTATGGTGCAACGGCGTAGGGCCTGTGCCCCACGCCGCTGTTGCTTGTTAGCTCTCGGAATCCTTGGCTTTTCCCACCAGACCTCCGGTGGAGACATCTTTCAGCATCTGGGGGATATCCAGGCCCACTGCCTGCTTGACGGCTTCAAAGGTTTGCAGCATGGTACCGGCGGTGTCCTTTGCCATAGAGGAAGCACCACCCTCGCCAAACAGAATGATCTTTTCTGTCTTGCTCAAAGGATCTGCCACGGCACGGGCCATCTCCGGCAGCTTATTGACAATCATTTCCATCATGGCTGCCTGACCGTACTGCTGCATGGCTTCCGCCTTCATGCGCAGCGCTTCTGCCTCTGCTTCACCCCGCATCCGGATGGCCTCTGCCTCTTTCTGTGCGGCGTAGAGCTCTGCATCAGCCTCGGCTTGACGCTTGATTTGGGCGGCTTCTGCTTCGGCGATGAGTTTGTCCTTTTCGGCGGCAGCGCGTTCGCGGATTTCCACATTCAGGCGTTCCCGTTCAATTTCAACCGCCTGACGCTTCAGCTCGGTTTCCTTCTCCAACTTTGTCAGCTCTGCAGCGGCACGCTCGGTTTCGTAGGTTTTCCGGATACGTTCCTGCTCGATTTTATATGCTTCTTCTGCGTTGGCCCGGGCTTGTTCGGTTTCCTTACGGAAAGCGGCCTTCTGCACCTCCAAGTCCCGTTCCTGCTGGGCGACTTCCTTCTCAGCCTGCATTTCAGCGAAACGGCTGTTCTTGTTGGCTTCTGCTTCGGCGATGCGCTTATCCTGCATCTTTTCCGCCACGTTGCGGGCGGCCATGGTGTTGATGACCTGACCGTCCGTGTCGGAGAAGTTCTGAATGGTCATGTTGATGACCTCAAGACCCATGTTGCTCATATCCGCCATGGCGGCTTTGATGGATTCCTGAGCAAATTTATCCCGGTTCTGAATCAACTCCGTAATGGTCATCTGGCCGATGATCTCACGCATATTGCCCTCCAGAACGTCCTTAGCCAGCGCTTTGATTTGATCGGGATTGTAATGCAGCAGTTGTTCGGCAGCAGTGGCGATGGCAACATCGTCGGAGCCGATTTTGATGTTGGCAACGGCATCCACCAGTACGGCGATATACTCCTTGGTGGGTACAGGCTGGGCGGTCTTGATATCCACCTGCGTCAGACACATATCCAGACTGTCGATGCGTTCCAGGGCGGGAACATAGAAAGTGGCGCCGCCGCGGACAATCCGGTAGCCAAATTTTTTGGTTTCTACTTTCCCGTCGATAGAACGGACTTTATATCTTCTTCGGAAAAAGCCGGAGATGATCAGAGCCTTATCAGGAGGCGCGATCTTATAGCGGGGCATAAACAGAATAAGCAACACCAAAAGAATAATTCCACCCAGAACCCAATACCAATTTCCTTTCAAAAAATCCAGAAAAACCACCACGTCTCTTTCCTCCTTTTTTAACATGATATGCGGGAAAAGCAGCATATCTATGTCAAAATTATACCAATATGATCGAAAGATGGCAAGGGGTTTCCCGGGGAATACTTCACAAATATCTCATCCCGACTTTGTGCATTTGCGATACCTTCAACCTTCTCACAGACATACCCAAGAAAACATGCACAAAGCGTCGGATGGCTGGATATGCCGGAGTGTCCGCTGACGGTGAGGAGCAGTCAGGCGCAGGCAGACTGCTATTCGGGAAACGAATAGCCTCACCTGCAATGGGGGGATAATATTCGGAACATCGCACCGTTTATTTCACCATCAAGTTCTCCTTATGCGGATGAATCAGGTTTCTTTACTATCATATGGTTGATTCTCCTTGGACAATATGATATGCTTGTATCGAAATAAGGGGGCAACCCCGAAAATGAAAAGGAGTAAGCAACATGAAGAAAATTCTCGCGCTGATTCTGGCTGCGTGCATGGTTCTGTCCATGGGCGCAGTGGTCCAGGCCGAGGGTGTTTCCGGTGAATTCACCGGTACCGCCAATGGCATGGGCGAAGTTACCGTCACCCTGACCCTGGAAGACGGCAAGATTGTGGGCTGCACCGCCACCGGTGCCAATGAGACCGCCGGCATCGGCTCTGTGGTTATCGACACCTTCCCCGCAACCGTTGCCGAATCCGGCTCCATCGCAGTGGATGCCGTTTCTGGCGCTACCATCACCTCCAACGCGTTCATGGAGGCTGCTGCCGCTGCCCTCACCGCTGCGGGCCTGAACCCCGATGACTACAAGACCGCCATCGAGACCGCTGCCGCAGAGGACAGAACCGTTGACGCGGACATCGTCATCGTGGGTGCCGGCGGCGCCGGCATGACCGCTGCCATTGCCGCTTCCGCTGACGGCCTGAACGTGGTCGTGGTGGAGAGCCAGGCCATGGTGGGCGGCAACTCCGTCCGTTCCACCGGCGGCATGAACGCTGCCAAGACCCCCCTGCAGGACAACAACACCTTCGGCGAAGAAGCCGGTGTGGAAAAGACCCTGATTGCCGCAGAGGGCTATCCCGACAACGAAGCCATCACCGCTCTGGCTGCCACTGTTTCCGAGCAGTGGGAGGCTTACAAGGCCAATCCCGAAGGCTACTTCGATTCTGTGGAGCTGATGGAGCTGGACACCATGATCGGCGGCAAGGGCATTAACGATCCTGAGCTGGTCAAGACCCTGTGCGAAAACACCGCTGACTCCATTACCTGGCTGGAGAGCGTTGGCGCTCCTCTGACCAGCGTGGGCGCTTTCGGCGGCGCTTCCGTCAAGCGGATTCACAGACCCGTCAATGCCGAGGGCAAGACCGTTTCCGTGGGCGCTTACATCGTTCCCATCCTGGAGAAGAACCTGGCTGATGCCGGTGTGGAAGTCATCCTGAACACCACCGTGGATACCATCCTCACCGATGACAGCGGCGCTGTGTGCGGTGTCACCGGCGTTGCCAACGACGGCTCCAAGCTCACCGTGAATGCGGATGCCGTGATCCTGGCCACCGGCGGCTTCGGCGCCAATCTGGAGATGGTCGTCTCCTACAAGCCCGAGCTGGAAGGCTTCATGACCACCAACGCTTCCGGCATCCAGGGCCAGGGCATCCTGATGGCCCAGGCGCTGGGCGCTGCCACCGTGGATATGGAGCAGATTCAGATCCATCCCACCGTGGAGGCCAACACCGCTGCCCTGATTACCGAAGGCCTGCGGGGCGACGGCGCCATCCTGGTCAATGCCGAGGGCAAGCGCTTCATCGACGAGGTGGGCACCCGTGACGTGGTTTCCGCCGCTGAGATCGCTCAGACCGGCAGCTACGGCTACCTGATCGTGGACCAGGCCATGGTGGATGCCTCCAGCGTCATCCAGGGCTACATCAAGAAGGGCTTTACCACCCAGGGCGACACCTATGAGGCTCTGGCAGCAGAGCTGGGCATGGACGAGGCTGCCTTTGCCGAGACCATGAACGCCTGGAACGCCTGCGTGGAAGCCAAGAGCGACCCCGAGTTCGGCCGCACCAGCTTCGCCAACCCCCTGAACACCGCTCCCTACTACGCCATTAAGGTCACTCCCGGTGTGCACCACACCATGGGCGGCCTGAAGATCAACTCCGCCACCGAAGTGCTGACCGAGGACGGCTCCATCATCCCCGGCCTGTTCGCTGCCGGCGAAATCACCGGTGGTGTCCACGGCGCCAACCGTCTGGGCGGCAACGCTGTTGCTGACTTCGTGGTCTTTGGTCGTATCGCTGCCGAGAGCGCCGCAAGCTACGTGGCCTCTATCGCCGCCGACAAGGCTGCTTAATCCCACAAAATCATTTTGACCAGCCCGCCAAAACCGGGCTGGTCATTTTTTGTAGACCATGGGCTGATCTCGATGCGACATCACGGCAAATTGTTGTTTGGCGTACCGAAACCGACGCGCCCCTTGGCTCCCCCTATGGGGGAGCTGTCAGCCGAACAGGCTGACTGAGAGGGTACCGCGGTAAGATAATGGCAGTCGAGATAAGCTATGCTGCCCTCTCAGTCTGCCCCTTATGGGACAGCCAGCTCTCCCAAAGGGAGAGCCAAGGGGTGCTGCCGTATCTGCCTGCCAAATTCCAATTTGTGCATTTGCCCCGAAAAGAAATTGGGCACAAAAAATTTAT
>JALFGI010000090.1 GCA_022777455.1 Clostridiales bacterium
CCCTCTCAGTCAGCCTGTTCGGCTGACAGCTCTCCCAAAGGGAGAGCCAAGGGGTGCTACCGTATCAGCCCGCCAAAGTACAATTTGTCGCGTTGCTGAGCAAAGCCGATATGCACATAACATTTTTCAATCTATTCACCAAATCCGGCAGCGTAATGGAGGATTTGGCTCAATCCTGCGAACAGAGCGCGTCAATTGAAAGGGATGTTTCACTTCGGCTCCCAAATACCGTGATTGATTTCTTCCCCGTTTCGTGTTAGGATAAAAGGCAGAAACGGAGGAGATTTTATGGAAACAATTCAGGTGCTGCCCATTCGGGTTCGGGTGACTTCTGTTTTGCGAAAGGCACTGTTGGCCGGGGAATACCGTCCCGGGGAGGAACTGAGCCTGACGGAAACGGCGGCAAAACTGGGGGTTTCCAGAACGCCGGTGCGGGAAGCCTTTCAATCCCTGGCGGCGGAAGGGCTGCTGGAGCTTCGCATGAATCGCGGCGCCATTGTCACCGAAATCAATGAGAAATTCATCCGGGACCATTTTGAGGTACGCATCCTCCTGGAAGGCGAGGCGGTGGCCAGAGCTGCCGGAGCACATATGGATACCGGGGAGCTGATGGCTTTGCAGCAGTGGGCCCTGGAGCATGAAAAACAGATGACGGACCAGGAGTACCGGGATTACAATCAGAAATTCCATATTGCCATCTGGAAAGCGGCGGATAACGCCAAGCTCTTCCGGCTGCTCAGCTCCCTTTGGAACGGCCCATCCTCCACCACCCAGGAACGGGACCGGGAGCATGAAGCCCTGTCCATCCGGGAACACGGTCAGATGCTGGAGTGCATCCGGCGGGGAGAGGCCGACGATGCCAGAGCGGTGATGGAGCAGCACATTTCCAGAAGTATGGGGAACATTCTGTTCAGTTTCCGGCAGGCACAGAAAACAACCGGGGAGGCACACAAAGAATGAAGCTGGTTTCCATTTTTTCCACGGGAATGAATTCCATTTTCCCCATCATGCTGCTGATTCTCTTTGGCTTTGCCCTGCGGCAGAAGGGATTCCTTTCCGATGAATTTGTACGGATCGGCAATAAGCTGTCCTTTCAGTATCTGCTTCCCATCAAGATGTTTCTCAATGCCTATAAAATTGAGAAATTTTCCCATATCCCCTGGCGGCTGGTGCTGTTCAGCCTGGTGATGATGGTGGTGATTTTTGCCCTGGGCTGCTTTACCGCGCCTTTGGCCACCAAGGACCCCAGGCGCAAGGGCGTGCTGCTGCAGGGGACCTTCCGCAGCAACACCGCCATCATCGGCATCTCTCTGGCCGGTATCCTGGGAGGAGAGCAGGCGGCAACGGTTTCCTCCATCCTGACGGCAATGTGCCTTCCGCTGATGAATATCCTGGCGGTTGTCGCCCTGTCCATGTTTATCCGCTGGGAAGGAAAACGCAAGAGTTTGAAGCAGCTGCTCCGGGATGTGGTCACCAATCCGCTGATCGTTGGCATTGTCCTGGGATTCGGCTGCGTGCTGATCCGCAATCTGGAAGAAAGATGCTTTGGAAGCGTGGCTTTTTCCCTCCGGGAGAATCTGCCCTTTGTTTATTCCGCCCTTTCTCAGTTGAGCTCCATTGCCTCTCCCTTTGCCCTGGTGGTGCTGGGCGGGCAGTTCAGCTTCTCCGCGGCGGGAAATATGCACCGGGAGATCATCGTGGGAACGGTGTGGCGCAATGTGATTGCTCCCATCATTGCTCTGGGAAGTGCGTACCTGCTGAGCACCCACACCGGCCTGCTCACCTGCACCCCGGCGGATTACCCCGCCCTGATTGCTTTGTTTGCAACCCCGGTGGCGGTTTCCAGTGCGGTGATGGCCAGCCAGATGGGGGGCGACGGGCAGCTGGCCACCCAACTGGTGGTCTGGACCAGCGTTGCCTCCGTTGTCACCATGTTCGCCATCATCTGCATCGTGATCTGGGCCGGCCTGCTGGGTTGACAAACTCCGAAAGTGAAAAATGAAACCGACAGGGATACCTGTCGGTTTTTGCCATTTTGCATATCGGATTAGCACGGCCGCCCGATCAATTCCGTTTTTATGGATGACAGACTGCTGCGTTGGGCAATCACCCGGCCGCTGCGGTCAACCCGGGGTTGGAACATCGGCAGTCCGGTGGAGAATCAGCCCCTTGGCCCACCTGAGATCTTCTTTATCAAGAACACCCCACCAGTGCAGCAGAATCAGAAACAGCGGGACATAGACCCATTTCAGCCCCATCAGCTCCGCAACCCAGGCGGCAAGCAGCCCGGCGCTGGCGGTGAAGGCGGGAATGGCAAAGGGAATCCGATAGCCGGTAATGATGGAAAGCCGCCGCAGACTCAGGGCAAAATTGATCAGATGGGTCAAAAGAAAACTGAAGAAATACCCCTTCATTCCGAAAACCGGCAGCAGCAGATACAGTAGAATCACGTCCATGGAGGAGGTAAAAATGTTGTACCGGACGCAGATTTTCTGCTGCCCCAGTCCTTTGGTCATGGCGTCGGTGATGGCATCGCAGTAGAGGAAGGGGATCATCAGGGCGTAATATCGCAGGCTATTCCCGGCCAGATCATTGTGGTACAGGGAAGCGCACAGATTTTGTGCAAAGAGAAAAATCAGTCCGCTGAAAAACACGCCGTAAAGCATGGCGGCCCACAAACCTTTGCGCACCAGATAGGCAATCCGTTTCTGGCTCCCGGCGGCATTGCACCGGGCAAGCTCCGGAATCAGCAGCTCTGCCAGCGCGTAGAGAATGCAGGCGGGAAACATCATCAAAGGAAACACCATGCCGCTGACCCGCCCGAAGGCGCTGAGGGGATCGTCCACCCCGGTGCACAGGGCCAACCGCTTGGGCACCAGCAGATTTTCGGCGGTGGAAATCCCGGAGCGAACCACATCCGCACCGGCCAGGGGGACGGCTGCCTGGAGAAGCCTGCGCCGGACAGGGAAAGCCTTCCCACGGATGGGACGCTCCCGGAGGCGGAGCCACACCAGAAGAACCAGAGTCACACAGGCGCTGACGGAGCCCCCCAGCACCACGCTGATGCAGGAGCGCTCTGCGTCCTGCCCGGCCCAGAACAGCAGTGCCAGCATGGTAATTGCCATGGAGCAAAGCTGCTCCGCAACCTCCACAATGGCCAGGGTTCCGATGCGGCCCGCGGCGGTGAAATACCCGCTCATCACTCCACTGAGGCAGGCAGCGGGGAGAAAGGCGGCAAAGATTTTCAGCGCAGGAATGGTCTGCGCATTCCCAATCCAGTGCGCTGCCAGCGTTGGTGCACCAAAAAAGAGCAGGGCGGCCACGGCGCAGCTGCAAAGGATGCTGTACAGGAAGCAGGAGGAGAGCACCCGGCTCACATTCTGGGGACGGGTCTTTCCCAGCTCCTCGGCGGTTAAGTACATGGTGGCGGTGCGGATGCCCCCGATCCCGGCCACCATGGCCAGGTTCCCCACGGACATCACCAGCTGCAGCAGTCCGATCCCCGCCGCGCCGATGTGCCGGGACAGGTAAACATGGAAGGAGGTTCCCACAACCCGCAGCAGCAGATTCACCCCGGTGAGCATCAGGGCGCGATAAAAAATCGGTTTGGAATTGTGCAAAGAAATCCCCCCTTGTCCGCATTCTATGCGTCAAGAGGGGAGGGTATGAATGGGTTAGGCTTCCTCGTTCCGGGGGACAAACTGGGTGCAGTAAACCGCCAGGGGGCATTCGCCGCACCGGGGATTCCGGGCGGTGCAGATTTCCCGGCCGTAGAGGACGATCCGGTGGCAGAAGTCGGAGCTTTCCTCCGGGGGGAGGATTTTGCGCAGCTGCTGCTCCACCTTTTCCGGCTCCTTGCCGCTGCTCAGTCCCAGTCTGCCGCAGATGCGGATGCAGTGGGTGTCGCACACCACGCTGCCGGGCACCTGATAGATGTCCCCCAGCAGCAGGTTGGCGGTTTTCCGCCCCACACCGGGCAGCCGCAGCAGCTCTTCCATGGTGCCCGGGACCTTGCCGCCAAAATCGGAGAGCAGCATCTGGCAGGCCAGCACAATGTCCCTGGCCTTGTGCTTGTAGAACCCGCAGGAGCGCACATAGTTTTCCACGTCTTCAATGTCCGCGTTTGCCATGGCTTCCAGGGTGGGATAGGCGGCAAACAGGGCGGGGGTGACCTGATTCACCCGGGCGTCGGTGCACTGGGCGGAGAGCCGGACGGAGATCATCAGCTCATAGTCCTTGTCATATTGCAGAGCGCAAACCGCATCGGGATAGCGCTGCTTCAAAATCTCAATAATGGCGGCTACTTTTTCTTCCATAGAAAGTTCCTCTTTGTATCTGTGTTGTGATATTTTGCTGTTACAGCAAATCGGAAAATTGTTATTTGGCGGGCAGATACGGCAGCCCCTCTTGGCTCTCCCTTTGGGAGAGCTGGCAGCCGTCAGGCTGACTGAGAGGGTACCGCAGTAAGATCATGGCAGCCGAATTACGCCATGCTGGCCCTCTCAGTCTGCCCCATGCGGGGCAGCCAGCTCCCCCAGAGGGGGAGCCAAGTGGTGCGTCGGTTCCCGTACGCCAAATTACCATTTGAATATTTCCTGAATGACAGCTATTCCGCTTCCGGGCCGGGAAACTCCGCGGTCAGGGCGGAAACCTCATAGGTT
>JALFGI010000111.1 GCA_022777455.1 Clostridiales bacterium
CCCGCTGCTGCTGACCGCCGGAGAGCTGCCAGGGATAGCTGTCCTTTTTCGAAAGCAGCCCCACCTGATCCAGCAGGGACACTGCCTTCTCCCGCAGGGCATCCGGAGAGCCCTTGCGCAGCAGGGTGGGGGCCAGGGTCACGTTTTCCAGCACCGTGTACTGGGGGAACAGGTTAAAGTTCTGGAACACCAGGCCGAAATTCAACCTGTTCTGCCGGATCTGGGCCTCGGAAAGATCCGCACCGGTCAGGATCCGGCCCTGAACCCGGATTTCGCCTTCGTCCGGCTGCTCCAGAAAATTCAGGCACCGCAGCAGCGTGGTCTTGCCGCTGCCGGAGGAGCCGATGATGGCCAGCACCTGGCCCTGCTCCAGCTGAAAGGACACGCCCTTGAGCACATCCGTGTCCCCGAAGCCCTTTTTTAAGTTGTTCACTTCCAGTATTGCCATGGCTCAACCTCTGAAATAGCTCAATTTCTTTTCCAGCTTGCCGAAGAGCACCGTCAGCAGCCCGCTGAACACCAGGTAGAACGCGCCGGTGTAGAAAAGCGGCCAGATCAGGCCCTTCTTGATGAAGGACTGGCCCATGTAGATGATCTCGTACACCGCGATGATCCGGGCGAGGGAGGTGTCCTTCACCAGGGTGATGACTTCGTTGCTCATGGGGGGCAGGATGCGCTTGACCACCTGCAGCAGCACCACTTTGAAGAAAATCTGACGTTTCGTCATGCCCAGCACCTGGCCCGCCTCGTACTGGCCCCGGGGGATGGACTCGATGCCGCCCCGGTAGATTTCCGAAAAATAGCAGGCGTAATTGATGGTGAAGGCCAGAATCACCGCGGCAAACCGGCCCATGGATGGCAGGCCGAACATGAGCCCCGGGCCGTAGAACACCACAATCAGCTGCAGCATCAGGGGCGTGCCCCGGATCACCCAGATGACCCCCCGGGTCAGCCACCGCACCGGCCGGAACCGGGTCATGGAGCCGAAGCAGACCACAAGCCCCAGAGGAATGGAGAACAGCAGTGTGAGGAAGAAGATTTTCAGCGTTTCCCAGAAGCCGGTGAGCAGCTCCAAAGTCACGGGAAGAAACATGGCAAGCACCTCGTTGTTGGTATTGCGTAAATGTTGTCATCCCGAGCGAGCCTCTGGCGAGCCGAGGGATCTGCGCATTTCGTTTGCCCTTGCAGTTTACTGGGTGCGCAGATCCTTCGACGCGCTTCGCTTGCTCAGGATGACATCGGTTTTTCGTATTTTCAGCCCGCCAGGGTCAGGCTGTACTTCTCCGCCAGGGCGGGGAGGGTGCCGTCGGAGATCAGCTTCTTCATGATTTCGTTGACCTTGGCAGTCAGATCGGAGTCCTTCCGGAAGGCGATGCCGTATTCCTCGCTGGTCAGGGCCATGCCGGGGGCCAGATCGTCATAGCTGGTGCCGGCGCCGATCATGGCGTTGGCCATGGTGATGTCGATGACACAGGCATCCGCGGTTCCTGCGGCAACCTCCATCACGGCGGAGGTCTGATCCTGAACGGCTACATACTCGGTGATGCCGATGCTCTGGAGGGCTGCCTCACCGGCGGAGCCGCTTTCCACGGCGAAGTTCAATGCCTTCAGGCTGTCCTCGGTGGTGTAGCTGCCCACCACGTCGGCCTTCATCACCACCACCTGGGCGTTGATGACGTAGGCATCGGACACGCTGGCGTTGAGCTTGGCTTCCTCGGTGATGGTCATGCCGTTCCAGACCGCATCGATGTTCTTGGTCTCCAGCTCGTAGAACTTCTGGCCCCAGTCGGACAGGACGAAAAATTCCACTTCCACGCCCAGCTCCTTGGCCACCAGCTGGGCAAACTCCGCGTCAAAGCCGGTCCAGTTGCCGTTCTCGTCCTTGTAGTCCATGGGCTCGTAGTCCGTGATGCCCACAATCAGCTTGCCGTTCTTCTTGACGTAGGCCAGGTCGGAGTCCTTCTTGCTGCCGCAGCCGGCGAAGCAGGCCGCCGCGAGAACCAGGGTAAGTACCAGTGCAATGATCTTTTTCATGATTTCCAATCCTTTCTTTTTGGGGGTTGATTTGATGATTGGATTATACTTTAGTTCGCTAAAGAAGTAAAGCATCATTTTCCTGTTTTGGAAGAAATCAGCGATGTGCATAAGGAATCCCTCTGCTTTATTGCTTTAGTTTGTTAAAGTGTCAATGCGCAATAACAAATTGGTGTTTGCAGATCCGTATTGGAAATGTCGGAATAACACTGTAGGGGAGCCATTCATGGCTCCCGGCGTTGAAATATTACGATATCCTCCGCATTTCGGCGAAAACGTACTGCGTCACGGGAGCCATGAATGGCTCCCCTACAGTAAGAACGAAGTGCGATTGAAATCTTCAAACAACAATTTACCGTTCTTTACCCAGTATATGGGTATGAAAATACCATCTTCGCTGGCAGTGCGCCCCGGGCAAAGCCC
>JALFGI010000198.1 GCA_022777455.1 Clostridiales bacterium
CAGCTTGCAGCAATTGCTCTGCGGCAGCATATGCCGCATCCAAGCGGGCAGTCTCGTCCTCGGTAGGTGCCTCCGTTGTTGCTTCGGCAGTTGCCTTTGTCGATGCCTCGGTGGTTGAAGGCGCTGCAATCTCGGTTCGGCGGGAGCTATTGCCAAAGAGGAACACAGAGCCGCCCACAAGCAATCCAACGATCACACAGGCTGCGGCAATCAAAGACCTCTTCCGCTTTTTGGGAGCAGCATGGGGCGCATTCTTTGCTTCCTGCTTGGAGGTAGTTTTCTGGACAGGGGGCACAATCGTTGCATCCGATTCTTCCACCTCGTCATTGAATGGCCTGATAGGTACTTCCTTTGCCGCTGCGGGCTTCGGCGCTGATACGGTTCCTTCTTCCTCCGGCCCCTCAGAGGTCACAGACATACCGTAGGCCTGAAAGCTGATGGCACTGTAATTGCTGTGGGAGAAAACTATGGCGGCCAGTGCGATGTCAGCGATTGGAACAACATCAAGCTCCCGGTGAGATAGCAAGAGAAGTGTTCGCAGAAACAGGCAGGGGGGGAACATCTGAAATGGAAACCATCAGCCGTAGACTTGCCCGGTGCTATCCCCAGCTGCTTTTGCCGGTGGCGGAGGGGATGCACACTACAGAAGCATACAAAAACGCTGTTCTTCGTGGAATTATCCCGGAAGCGGAACCCATCATCCCCGGCACGGCGGAAGATACCTTTGAGCAGGTGGATACCGCAGTGGGCAGTGTGGGAATCTGGACGCTGGCGAGGCGGGAAGATTTCATCCTGGCGGTGCAGGCCCTCGCCTACCGGTGCGAGCCAAAGCCGGTGCCCGACGCGGTGGGTGCCCAGTACATCGGCGGACTGATCGACTGGGAGAAGATTCGCTGCCACAAGGAGCGCTACCTGTCGGAAGGCGGACAGAATTGGAACTGGGAATTCCGTCGCTTTACTGGGGATAAGCGCAACTACACAGACAGTCTGATCCTCCTGAGCACCGGCTTCTATTCCAACATTCCACCGGAAACGGTAGGACTAGGCGCCCAGGAATGGAAGCAAAAATCTATGGTGATTCGAAAATACCATGAGCTCACCCATTTTGTCTACCGCAAAGCCTATCCCGGGGATGTTGACGTGATCCGGGACGAGGTTCTGGCCGACTGTGTAGGTATACAGGCTGCCTTCGGAAGCTACCGACGGGAACTGGCAGAATGCTTTTTGGGCATTCAGGACGGGCGGGTTCTTCCGGATGCCCGTATCCGTCACTACGTGCCGAATTCCGACCTTCCTGCTGCCGTCCGCCAGGCTCTGTTCTGGGTAGAGGTATTTTCGGGGGTGATGGAGCAGCAAAGACTTGTGCCGTCTTCACGGGGGTTCCTGTAGTTCCTATGCCCTGCGTCAAACGGGAGGGCAACTCAAATAATACCCTTTTGAGCTTTGGTCGTTTTTGCCCACCCCCAAAAGCGGTTTTTTGAGGGTGCCTGCTTTTTATCGAATTGCTGCACCAAACCGATCAGCACAAAAAAGATCCCAATCGTGAAGCACACCGGGCCGGTTTGCCCGGTGTGCGCACGTTCTAAAGGGTGAAAGTCCCGAATCCGCCCGGCAGCGGGAAGGATATCGCTTAAGCCGGGGCAAACTGCCCCGGCTTTTTCAGCCTCGTTTTCACCCTTCCTGTTTTTGACATAGCCGATTATTTGATTGACAGACAAAGCCCGGGTTAGTATACTATTGGTGGATGATACGATTCTTTCATTAGGGCAATACCGCACAATGGGACAAGGAGATTCGGCGAGGGATTTTGGACCAGCCGAAAGTTCTGAAAATGCGGGAATACTTTGTGTATTTCCCATTTTCAGAACTGTGCGGATGGGGCAAAAGACCCGCCGAAGCCCGCAGTTCCCATTGTGCGGTGTTGCCTTAGGTTATCGGCTGTTAAGAAGCAGACCGTGAAATTGTAAGATAAAGCGCCCTGCACTTCAAATTACAATTGATCCAACGGAGGAGTAAAACCGATAAGCACATAAACATTTCTTTATTGTATAATTAGGAGAGGAACCTACCATGTCACTGAAAGAAAGAGCGGGTTATTACTACTTTACCCTGGATAAGGGCTGCGCCGAGGCCATTCTGCTGGCGGCCAACGAGGTTTATGAGTTGGGCCTGACGGAGGCGGAGACCGGCCTCTTTGCCGGCTTCCGCACCGGCATGGGCTGCGGAAGCACCTGCGGCAGCCTGACCGGCGCCATCGGCGTGCTCAGCCGGAAGTATGCCGGACGGGCCGACCTGAAGGAGCTGTGCGCCCGGTTTGTGGAAGCCTTTGAGCAGAAGCTGGCCTGCGGCGCCACGGACTGCGGTGTCTTGGCCGCCCGGTATAAGACCGAGACCAGCCGCTGCCGGGCTGCGGTGGAGCTCACCGCCGAGGCGCTGGAGGAATTCATTGCCAAGCTGGAGGCCCCTGCTGCCGCGCCCGCCGGGGAAGGGTGCACCCTGCGCCCCGAGGACATCAAGCGGGTGAAGGCCATGGGCTTTTTGAACCACAAGGGCACCAACAAATTCAACGGCCGCATCATCACCCGCAACGGCCGCATTACCAACGAAGAGTGCCAGGCCATTGCCGAGGCCGCCAGACTCTATGGCGACGGACACATGATGTTCACCACCCGGCTGACGGTGGAGGTTTCCGGCATCGACTACAATGACATCGATGCCTTCCGGGCCTGCGTGGGAAAGGCGGGGCTGGAAACCGGCGGCACCGGCAGCAAGGTGCGCCCGGTGGTCTCCTGCAAGGGCACCACCTGCCAGTACGGCCTGTATGATACTTACGCCCTGAGCGAGGAGATTCACAACCGCTTCTACAAGGGCTACGCCGATGTCTCCCTGCCCCACAAGTTCAAGATCGCCGTGGGCGGCTGCCCCAACAACTGCGTCAAGCCCGACCTGAACGACCTGGGCATCGTGGGCGCCCGGGTGCCCGGCTACGACCCGGAAAAGTGCAAGGGCTGCCGCAAGTGCCAGATCGAAACTTCCTGTCCCATCCACGCCGCCAAGCTGGTGGAGGGCAAGCTGGTCATCGATCCAAACCTGTGCAACAGCTGCGGCCGCTGCGTGGGCAAGTGCCCCTTCCACTGCAGCGACCAGGGCGAATATGGCTGGAAGGTCTATGTGGGCGGCCGCTGGGGCAAGCGGGTGGCCCATGGCCGGATGCTGGACAAGGTCTTCACCGACAAGGCAGAGGTTCTGGATGTGGTGGAGAAAGCCATCCTCCTGTTCCGGGATCAGGGCATTTCCGGCGAGCGCTTCGCGGATACCATTGAGCGCATCGGCTTTGAAAATGCCCAGGCCCAGCTGTTGGGCAGCGAGCTGCTGGAACGGAAAAAGGAAATCCTGGGCCTGAATGTGGTAGGCGGCGCCAGCTGCTGATGCAACAGATGGGAATTGTAATTTTCCGTACCGTTCGTAGGGCGGGGTCTTGACCCCGCCGACCCGGTTCCGGTTTTTTGCCGGTACGTTGAATGGCATTATTTCCGAAATAATCGCCGAAAAATTCCAAAAAACCGATATTTGATGCCATTTATCCAACCAGACAGGTTTCGTTAACTGATCGGCGGGGTCAAGACCCCGCCCTACGCTGGCTGGGCGGTGAACAACACATTCCAAAAGCACCTCAACCGGATGGTTGGGGTGCTTTTCAGTATTCACCGGGGATGTGGTTTTTCCGCCAGAGATGGTTGATGAGGGCGTAAACCATCTCCACATCCTCTTTCGTGAGCCCCTCCACGCTGACGGCGGCGGAGGTTTTCATGCCCAGCAGATAGTCGGTGGAGACGCGGAAGATGTTCGCCAGCTCCACCACATACTGGGTGGAGGGCACGGAGATGCCCATTTCCCAGGCGTTCACGCTGGAGCGGGTAATGCCCAGCCTCTTGGCCAGGTCGGACTGGGTGAGCCCGATTTGTTCCCGTAAAAATTTGATCTTGTCAGCTACCATACAATCACCTCTGTTCAGTATGGTAAACTAATCGAAAAGATGTTACATTATCATGATGATGTTATAGATTGACAAACAAGAAATAAATTGTATCATAT
>JALFGI010000222.1 GCA_022777455.1 Clostridiales bacterium
GCATACCGCCGGAGAGGTGGACGGGATAGGACTTTTCAAAGCCCTTCAGACCCACAAGATCAATGAAATGCTGTGCTTTTTCCAGCCGCTCCTTTTTGGGCATATGCTTCATCCGGGGGCCGAAATCCACATTTTTCATCACCGTGAACCAAGGGAACAAGCCCGTGGTCTGGTACACCACGCCCAGCTTGGGGTTCGGACCGGTGATGGGCTCCCCTTTGAAAAGCACCTGGCCGGAGGTGGGCTGCTGAATGCCTGCGATGATGTTCATCAAGGTCGTCTTGCCGCACTGGCCGGGGCCCAGCAGCACGACGAATTCATTTTCTTCCACATCGATATTCAGATTCTCCAGCACATCCAGAGAGGTGTTTTTGGTGGTGAAATTCTTGCAAAGCTCTTTGCACTGAATGATGGGCGTTACTTTCCCTGTACGTTCCATCTGAGGCATCTCCTTTCAAGCGCTTTCAGCAGGGCGGCGGTGACCAGTCCAACCAGACCGATGGCGATCATACCAACCAGAACCTGATTCGTATTGGCATAGTTCATGCCGTTGAAAATAATCCAGCCCAGTCCCTCGTCGGAGCGAATCATCTCCGCTGCGATCACGGCGCACCAGGCGCCGGAAAAGCTGCTCTGCAATCCGGTGAAGATGTTGGGGAAGGCGGAGGGAAGAATCACATTGAAAAACAGCTGGAATTTGTTGGCCCCCAGCATCTGACCGGCACCAACCAGCAGCGGGTCGGCATTCCGGGCGCCGTTGAACGACTGCACCGTGATGGTCACCAGGGCGGTCATGCAGATCAGGAAATACTTGGAGCTCTCACCCAGGCCGAACCACAAAATGGCCAGCGGAATCCAGGCAAGGCCGGGAATGGGGCGGACAATGCTGAACAGGGGCATGAAGAATGCCCGCAGGGTCTTGCTCATGGCCATGGTCAAGCCCAGAGGAATACCGATGCCGACACCGATCAGCCAGCCCACAAAGACGCGCTTCATGCTGAACAGGATGTGCTGGTGCATCAGATTCCGGCCGATGGGATGGACCCAGGACTGGTAAAACTGCTTAATCACCACAAAGGGGCTGGGGAAAAACTGACCGATCTTCGTAATCAGGGAAATCAGATACCACACCAGGATCAAAACGACAAAGGCCAATGTACCGAAAATGACCTTTTCCCGATTGGTTCCGGCAAAGCCTTTTGTCAGTTTGCTCATGACATGTGCCTTCCTTTCACAACCGCGTGTTCAATAGAGGTCAGAATCCAGTTCAGGATCGCGCCGATGATGGTAATCACGATCATACCTGCAATCACCAGATCGGTTCTGGCCATCTGCCGGGCGTACTGGATCATATAGCCCAGGCCCTTGTCGGCGGCCAGCATTTCCGCCGCCACCAGGCTCATCCAGGCCAGGTTCATGGACAGGCTCAGACCGGTGAAGATCTGGGGCAATGCGGAAGGAATGGCCACCTTGAAAAGAATCTGCGTGCGGCTGGCACCGAAGGTAGTGGCCACCCACTTGTGCACGTCCTTGGTCTGGTTGATGCCGTAGTAGCTGTTGAGGATACAGTTGGTAACCGTGGAAACGAAGATGACCGCAGCCTTGGCGGTGGTGCCGATTCCAAAGAAGATCAGCATCAGCGGGATCCAGGCAATGGGAGGAATGGGCCGCAGGAAGTTGAAGATGGGGGTGATGAACAGGTCCGCCCGCCGGTTCCAGGCCATGGCAATGCCCACGGGGATACCGATCACGGCGCCCAAGGCAAAGCCGTACAGGGCCAGGCCAAGGCTGGCCCAGATGTGCTGCATCATGGTTCCGCCGTCCGGGGCGCGCTTGGTGAATTTGCCGATCAGGGTATTAAACACCCTGGTAGGGCTGGGCAGCGCCTGGGGTTTGAACAGGTGCAGAATGTCCGTCACCAGATACCAGAAGAAAATGGCCAGCGCAAGACTGAATATGGAAATCAGAGTGTATTTGAGCTTCGATTCTTTCTTGATCATATTGCCCTCCTTATGGAATCCGGCGTACTCGTCGTTGGCGAGTACGCCGGTGAAGTGAAGCTTTTGCAAAGCGGACGCCGAAATTACTTCAGACCGGCCAGCTCCAGGATGTCGGTGCGGACATTGGCTTCGATGTCGGGCTTCTGCTCGGCGTCGATCTGCTCGGTGAGGATGTAGAAGCCCACGAAGTTCTCCAGGAAGTCAGCACCCAGGGTGCGCTCTCTGGTGGCTTCCACGCCGTAGTAGGGCTGCTCGGCCATGATGCGTCTTGCCACATCTTCGGTCATGGTGCCGCCGTTCAGGGTGACCCAATCCACATAGCACTTGGTGGCCAGCTCGGTGTCGCCGTTCATGATGTCGTTGACATCCGCCAGCAGCTTGCAGTAGGTAGCCAGAGCGGT
>JALFGI010000247.1 GCA_022777455.1 Clostridiales bacterium
GAGGCCGGTCGGCTGAATCTGGATCTGAACGCCGACGGCTATAATTTTGTGATTTTCACCGTCCAGTCCGTTACGGAAAATACCTATTCCGAGGCGGCGGCAGTGGCCCTGGACGGGCTGCTGGACTATTTCCTCCGCTACCCCGGCTACATTCTCTTCCGCAGCAGCCTGCTCAGCTATGCCGCCCTGATCATGGGAGATTCGGCTGATCTGGCGGACCTGACCGACCGGGCGCTGGACATCATCCAGCGCCGGTGCAGCGCCGCCGGGGAGCAGCTGAACTGGTACGCCGCCGTGGGCACCCCCACCTACCGGCTCAGCGGCCTGTCTCAGTGCTACAGCGATGCCAACCATGTGCTGGCCTACCGCCACCTTCTGCCGCTCACCCATGTGTTCCGGGCAGAGATGCTCCGCAGCGAGCGGGAGAACGCCGGCGCCGGTTGCCTGGAAACCCTGGACCCCGGGAAGCTGGACCCTATGATCATCCGCAATTTTCTCCAGGCCGGCACCCCGGAGGAGACGGAGGCCTTCGTCCAGGAATATCTTTCCAATCTGGCAGGGGCGGAGCGCTCCATGCTGTTTCGCCACTACATCATGATGTCCGTGCGGATCAATGCGGAGGTGGTGCTGCAGCAGCTGGGCTGCCGGCAGGAGGATTTCACCCGGCTGCCCAATCCGGAGGTGAACCTGCCCGCCCAGGAAGTGGGAGAGTACATCACCTCTGTCCTCACCGCCGCCCTGCAGCTGCGGGACCTGAAGAGCCAACAGGAGAACAGCGACATCATCAACAACGCCATCCGCTACATCGAAAAGCACTACACTGACGAGAATATCTCCTTAAACTCCGTGGCCCAAGCCATCAACATCAGCGCCAACTACCTCAGTGCCCTGTTCAGCCAGAAGATGGAGGTCTCCTTCGTGGAATATCTCACCCAGAAGCGGATGAACCGGGCCAAGCAGCTGCTGCAGCGCACCAACATGCGCTCCAGCGAGATTGCCTATGAGGTGGGCTACCGGGACCCCCGGTACTTCTCCTTTGTGTTCCGTAAAACCCAGGGCTGCACCCCCAGAGCCTTCCGGGCCGGGGAGACGGAGGGAGAATGAAACGAATTACCTTTGAGCAGAATTCCATCGCCGGGAAGCTCTACCGCCTGATTCTGAACATTTTTGTGCCCATGGTGCTGCTGGCGGCGGTGATTCTGCTTTTGTTCATCAATTACAACGTGCGCTATTCCGACCTCACCGGAAACATCACCACCGCCTCCCGGTTCAATCAGAATTTCAAGGCGGACGTGGATTTGAAGATGTACTACTACGTCATCGGCTCCTCCCGGGAGCTGCCGGTGGAGGAAATTCAGTCCGCCCGCACCCTGGCCCAGACCCTGCTGTCCAATTCCACCAACCCGGACAGCCGGAAGGCGGCGGGCAGCGTGCTGGAGCTGTGCGACAGTCTGATGACCAGCATTGACCGGATCCAGAGCACCGAAGGATACGACAAGCGCATGGAGCAGCTGGAGACCAACATCTATGTCATCACCCAGCTGATCGAGGAATATATGTACACCTACCTCTATCACGAGGCAGGTCAGCTGGCAGCACTGCAGCAGCAGCTGAACCGGATGCTGTGGGTGGAGATTCTGGCGGTGCTGCTGGCTCTGGCAGGCGTGGTAGCCCTGGCGGTGCGTCTTGCCATCCGCACCAGCCGCAGCATCACCGACCCGGTGGACGCCCTGTTTCGCCGGGTGGGCGAGATCGGACGGGGAGACCTGTCGGAAAAACCCCCGGTCCAGGCCGACGACCCCAAGCTTTCCGTGCTGGGCACCGGCATTGAGGAAATGACCGTCCGGCTGAACCGGCAGATCGAGCTGAACCGGCAGGAGCAGATCCGCCTGCGGGGCATTGAGCTTTCCCTGATCCAGGCCCAGATCAATCCCCATTTTCTTTACAACACCCTGGATGCCATTGTCTGGCTGATTGAAACCGGCCGGAACGAGCAGGCGGAGGAGATGGTCACCAGCCTGTCCACCTATTTCCGTTCCTTCCTGAGCAACGGCCAGGACATTGTCACCATGAACCAGGAGCAGCAGCACATCCGCAGCTACCTGGAAATTCAGCAGGTGCGCTACAAGGACATCCTGGACTACGACATTCAGATGGACAGTGCCATCGGCGCCTGCCTGATCCCCAAAATGACCCTCCAGCCCCTGGTGGAAAACGCCATCTACCACGGCATCAAGCCCAAGCGGGGCAAGGGTCTGATCACCGTCACCGGGAAGCTGGCCGACGGGAAAGTGACCGTCCGGGTGTCCGACACCGGGGCAGGAATGGAGGAAGGGGAGCTGGAGAAGCTGCGCGCCCAGCTGGAAAACGACGAAGCCACCGGCTTCGGCCTGGTCTCCTCCTACAAGCGGCTGCAGCTGATGTACGGTGCCGACTGCGAATTCACCATTGAAAGCCGGCAGGGGGAAGGCACTGCCATCACCATCAGGATCCCATTCAGAACGGAGGAAGCCCATGAAGAAAATCCTTAGCGCCCTGCTGATGCTGGTGCTTTTGCTGTGCGGCTGCGGCAAGGAAGCGCCGGTTGAGCCGCAGCTTACCAAGGTGGGCTTTACCCAGCTGGGAGCAGAGTCCGACTGGCGGGTGGCCAACACCGCCTCCATGATGCAGGCCCTCAGCGAGGAAAACGGCTACGAGCTGCTCTACGACAACGCCCGGCAGAAGCAGGCCAACCAATTGGTGGCCGTGCGGAACTTCATCGTTCAGGGGGTGGACATCATCGTCATCGCCCCGGCGGAGGAAACCGGCTGGGACGCGGTTTTGCAGGAGGCGAAAAACGCCGGCATTCCCGTGATCATCGTGGACCGGGAGGTGGCAGTGGAGGACACCGGACTGTACCTGACGGAAATCGGCTCCGACTTTCTCACCGAGGGCACCCAGGCCGTAAACTGGCTGGAGAAAACCCTGGCCGGGCGGACGGAGAACGTGAACATTCTCCACATCCAGGGCACCTACGGGGCCACCGCCCAGATCCTGCGCACCCAGGCCATTGAAACGGCGGTGGAGCAACACGAAAACTGGCATCTTGCCGCCCAGCTGTCCGGGGATTTCACCGAATCCAAAGGCTACGAGGTGGTGCGGGATTATCTGGCTACCAACCGGGACATCGACGTCATTTACAGTGAAAACGACAACATGACCTTCGGGGCCATGCAGGCTCTGGAGGAAGCGGGCATCACCTACGGCCAGGGCGGGGACGTGATCATCATCTCCTTTGATGCCGTTCGCCGGGCGCTGAATCTGTGCATGGAGGGAAAAATCAACCTCTGCGTGGAGTGCAACCCCCTCCACGGTCCCCGGGTGGACGAGCTGATCCGCCAGTACCTGGCGGGAACCCAGATTCCAAAGCAGATTTTTGTGGAGGAAACGGTATTCACCCCGGATACGCTCACCCCGGAGCGGATCGCCGAAAGACAGTATTAAAGGCACAAAACCGATGCGGAAGATTTCTGCGTCGGTTTTTGGTTTTCATCGTTAAATTTTAAATTCGCGGTGCATTTGCCGTCCCTCTTGGCTCTCCCTTTGGGAGAGCTGTCAGCCGAACAGGCTGGCTGAGAGGGTACCGCAGTGAGACAGGTGCATCAGCGCATCAAACCGTGTTGCCCTCTCAGGGGCGCCCCTTGCGGGGCAGCCAGCTCCCCCAGAGGGGAGCCAAGTGGCGGGTCGGTTCCGGTACGCTTAATGCCAATTCCCCTTGCTTTCTTTTACACAATGATTTTCGCACTGCTGCCGCCGGAGCGGTCTTTGGTGACCAGGACCTGACGGTCGATCCGGGTTTTCAGCTCGCCCACGTGGGAGATAATGCCAACCAATCGGTTGCCCTGGGTGAGGCTGACCAGAGCCTTCATGGCCTGATCCAGGGCCTCCTCGTCCAAAGAGCCAAAGCCCTCGTCCACGAACATGGTATCCAGCCGCACGCCGCCGGAGCTGGACTGAATCACATCCGACAGTCCCAGGGCCAGGGCCAGGGAGGCCAGGAAGGATTCGCCGCCGGACAGGGTTTTCACGCTGCGCGTCCCTCCGCTCCAATGGTCGATCACATCCAGCTCCAGGCCGCTTTGGCTGCGGTTATTCTCCGCCTCGGTGCGGCGCTTCAGCTCGTACTGCCCGTCGGTCATCACCAGCAGACGCAGATTGGCCCGGTGGAGAATCCGGTCAAAATAGGCCATCTGAATGTAGGTCTCCAGCATGATTTTTTCCTTGCCGGGGAGATTGCCGTTGGCGGTGTTGGACAGGGCGCGGACCCAGGCATACCGGGCTTCCAGGGCCACCAGCTCCGCCTGCCGCGCATGGATGTTTTTCAGGGCCGGGGCATTGGCGGCGATCCGGCCGTCGCAGCCCTGCTTTTCCCGCTGCAGCTGCTGCCGCCGGGCCAAGGCGGCGGACTGGTGTTCTTGCTCCGCCGCTCCGTCAATGGCGGGGGCCGCTTCCAGCTGGAGCCTCAGCTGCCGGGCGGCGGAGCGGAGGCGGATCACCGATTCACTGCGGGTGCGGTACTCCTGCTCCGCCCGCTCCAGCGCCTGGGAAAGGGCGTCCCGGGCATGGCATTTCTCCCCGAGGGCCTGCTGGGCCTGCTGCCGGGTCTCAAAGCGCAGGGTTCCGGCCAGAGCCTGCACCTGCTGCTCCAGGGCGGCCAGGGAGGCTTCACCGGATGCAATGCGGTTTTCCAGGGCACCATTTTGTGCAGCCCGCTCCTGGGCCAGCTGCTGTAAGCCGGGCAGGGTCTCCTCCAGTTCCTGTTTCCGCCGGAGCTTTTCCTCCGATTCCAGCAGCTTCCCCTTCAGTTCTTCCTGCTGCCATTTCAGCGCCGGCAGGAGGGTTTGGGCCTGGGTATGGATATCCTCCTCCCCGCCCTCCAATTGGCACAGCCGGGAAAGCCGCGCTTCCGTCTGCTCCAGCACGGACTGGGCGGCAGCCAGGTCCTGCCGGGCCTGATGGAAGCGCTTCCGGGCTTCTTCCAGGGAAGCCGTCAGCTGCTCTGCGGTACGGGTGCAGCGCTTCTCTTCCGCCTCCGCCTCCTGGCGGGTGGCACAGGACAGCATTGCCTCCTGCTCCCGGACCTCCCGGGTACAGCCAGCCAGTTCTGCCCTTCCGGCGCTTAAGGATGCTTCCAGTGCGGCAACCCGGTCGGACAGCTCCGCCAGGCCCTTTTCCATGTTCGGAAGAGCTTCCTCCAGCTCCTGCTTGCGCAGGACATTGCGCTCCTGCACCTTCAGCTCCTCTTCCAGCCGCTGCTCATTCTGCCGGTTTTCTTCCAGCCAACCCGGCAGTGCCAGCCGGGCAGCCGCCGCATCCGGGGCGGCGTTCAAATCTTCCAACAGGGCTGTGACCTGACGGAGCAGCCCAGAGTGCTGGGCCTTCCAGCCGGCACAGGACTCACTACACTGCTGCATGACCTGCTGGGCCTGGTCAGACAGCTCTCTGGCCCGGTTCAGCTGGGCCTCGGTGGGGGCATTTTCCGATTTGCAGGCGGGGTTGGGATGGTGCACCGAACCGCAGACCCGGCATGGTACCCCCTCGGTGAGCTGCTGGGCCAGAATGCCCGCCTGTTCCGCCAGGAAGGCGGCGTTGAGCCGGAAATATTGGCGCTGAGTCTCCTCCGCCTGCCGGGCGGCAGCCAGGTAATCCGCCTGCCCCCGTTCCAGCTTTCGGGCGGCATCCTCCAGCTCCGTCAGCCGGGCCTGCAGCTGGTTCAGCAGCCGCCCCCGGTGCAGGGTTTCGGTTTTTCCTGCCAGCAGCTGCTCCCGCCGGGCCGGGGCATGGGCCAGGGGCTCCAGCTCTTGCTTTCCCCGGTTCCATTGCTGCCGCAGCCGGTCCGCATCCGCCTTTTGCCGGGTCAACTCCTGCGTCTGTTGGGTCAGGCGAGCCTGCACAGACTTGACCTTTGCCCGTTTTTGAGCCAGGACATCATACCCCGGCAGCTCGGACCGCAGCAGCACTGCCCGCTGGCGCAGCGCATCCGTCTGAGCCGCTTCCGCCTGTTTTGCTTCCAGCTGGGCTTCCAGCAGCTGCCGGGTTCCTTCCAGTCGGGAAAGGTGAGAACGCTGCTTTTCAAAGAGCTCCAGGGTTTCCAGCCGGAGGGCGGTATCCTTTTCCCGTTCCAGGAGCTTGAGATTTTCCTCACCTGCATTCTTTAATTCTTCCAGAGCCGTCCGGGCGGCGGCCAGTTCCCCTTCCCGGCGCTGAAGCTCCGCTTTTCCCTGGGCCAGGGCCTGGCGCTGCTGCTCCAGCTGACGCCCTTCTTCCTCCCGGCGCTGACGCTGCCGGTCCAGCTGGGCATACCGGGGCAGGTCCGCTTCCAGCAGGGTGATCTCCTGAATCAGCCCGGTGTGCAGGGGCTTTTTGTCCTGCTCCCGGGCCAAATCCTGCTCCGCCTGGGTCAGAAGGGCGGCTTCCCGGGCCAGCTCCTGCTCCATTTGGGCCAGTGCCTCCCGGCTCTGCTCCTGCTCCCGGGCCATGGACAGCCGGGTGTGGATGGCTTTCAGCTGCTCTTCCAGTTCTTCCAATTCTTCCTGGAGCCGGAGGGAATGGGCTTTGTCCCCCTCCAGAATCCGGGCGATGAGGGCGGTGGTTTCCTCCATGGGCAGCTGCCCCGCCCGGGCCTGGCGGAGTTTTTCCGCCAATTCACCCTCCTCCGGGCAGAGCACCCCGGCGATATACTGCTCCACACTTTTCCGGGCATCGCTGCACCGGTCGTTCAGGGCCCCGGACTCCCGCTTCAGGCTCTCCTGCAGGCGCTGGAACCGGTCGGTTTTAAAAATTTTCCGAAAAATCAGCTTCCGGTCTTCGGTGGAAGCCAGCAGCAGCTTGAGAAAATCTCCCTGGGCGATCATGGCGATCTGCATGAACTGGTTCCGGTCCAGTCCCAGGATGTCCCGGATGGCAGCGTCCACCTCCCGGGGCTTGGTGATGGGGTTGCCCTGGGGCAGGATCAGGCTGGCCTCCGCCCTCTGGGCGGTGGTGCCGGTGCCGTGAAGCTTGGGCCGCTGGTATTCCGGCACCCGCCGGACGGTATAGCGCTGCTCCCGGCAGAGAAATTCCAGCTCCACAAAGGTGGGCGTCTCCGGGGCGGCGTACTTGGAGCGGAACATACCGGGGCTGCGGTTGTCGCCGCTGGCCTCGCCATAGAGGGCGAAGGTGATGGCATCGAACAGGGTGGTTTTTCCCGCGCCGGTGTCGCCGGTGATGAGGTAGAGTCCATTCTGCCCCAGGCTGTCCAGGTCCAGCACGGTCCGTCCGGCATAAGGGCCGAAGGCGGAAATGGTGAGTTTTGTGGGTCTCATGATCAAACCTCCTCCGTCCGGGCGATCAGCTCTTCCAGGAAGACCAGCTGCTCCGCCGTCATGGGCCGATTGTTCTGCAATTCATAAAAGTCCGCAAACAATTCCAACGGGGAGCGGGAATCCTGCGCCGGAGCCCCGGCGATTTCGGCGTTGGAGCGGGTGCGGGCGTTGTCGTAGTCCAGCTTCATCAGGTTGCGGTAAATAAGCCGCAGCTTGCCCACGGCATCGGGGATGTCCTCCTCGTCCGTCAGGGTCAGGTGGACATAATCCCGGGTCCAGGTGGTGTTTTCATAGAAATGCCTGTCCGTCAGTTCTTCAAAGGTACCCCGCAGCTCCACCAGCTCCCGCAAAGGCTTCAGGGGCACAGTGCGAATCACAAGATTTCCCTTTTCCTTCAGCTCCGCCACAGTGACGGACTTGGTATCCTTCGCTTCGGAGAAGGAATACTTCAGGGGCGTGCCGCAGTAGCGGATCTTCTCGCTGCCGCAGTGCTGGGGGGAATGGATGTGGCCCAGGGCCACATAGTCAAAGGCATCGAACACGGCGCTGTCCACATTGTCCGCGCCGCCCACGGAGATTTCCTCCGAATCCGACCGGGAGGCCCCGGTGACAAACTGGTGGGTCACCAGCACATTCCGCCGGTGTTCGTCCAGATTCATGTGGCCCACGGCGGTGGACAGAGCCTGGGTGTAGGTGTCGGTGGGGTCCTCCGGGAAAAAACGGCGCACATGGATTGGCTTGACAAAGGGCAGCAGGTAGAAATCCACCGGGCCGAACGCGTCCTCCAATGTCACGCTCTCCACGCTGCCGCCGTAGACCGGGCTGAGGTGAATGCCGGTTTCCTCCAGCAGCCGGGAGCCGAAGGCGATGCGCTCCGGGGAATCGTGGTTGCCGCTGATGACGAAGATGTGGATGTGCAGCCCGGCCAGCCGGACCAGGAACTCGTCAAACAGGCTCACCGCCTCCACGGAGGGGATAGCCTTGTCGTACACGTCTCCGGCGATCACCACGGCATCCGGCTGTTCCGCCTCCACAATCTGCAGGATTTGATTCAGAATATATTCCTGATCCTCCCCCAGGGAAAATTCGTTCAGCCGTTTTCCCAGATGCAGGTCGGATAAATGAATCAGCTTCATAAGCGCCTCCTTGTTTGAAAATGAAATTAGCCAGTAAAAACCATCGGAGCGGTAAATTGTAATTTGAAGCGCAGGGCGCTTCACCCCAATACGTGCTCGGCTGGTCTGTTGTCGTTACACTCCTGGGTACCGCTCGGTTCGTTTTTGCACGCCGTGATTGGATAATGCGTCATTTTTCCTGTGCAGAAACGTTACCGGGCGCTGCCCAGGAGTCCCGGATTTCACACCAGCC
>JALFGI010000253.1 GCA_022777455.1 Clostridiales bacterium
CGCTGGTGGTGGTTGGCGGCCTGAAGCGCATCGCCTCCGTCACCGAGAAGCTGGTTCCCTTTATGGCAGTCGTCTATATGATCGGCGCTGTGGTCATCGTCGCCATGAACGCCTCCAAGATCATCCCCGCCTTCGGCATCATCTTTAAGTGCGCCTTCACCGGCCGGGCTGCCTTCGGCGGCGTGGTTGGCGCTACCGTGAAGGACGCCGTGACCTGGGGCATGAAGCGGGGCGTGTTCTCCAATGAAGCCGGCTTGGGCTCCTCCGTCATGGTACACTCCAACTCCAACGTCAAGGAGCCTGTGATGCAGGGTATGTGGGGCATTTTTGAGGTCTTTGCCGACACCATCATCGTCTGCACTCTCACCGCCCTGGTGGTGCTCACCAGCGGTCTGGTGGACCTGAATACCGGCGCCATGCTGACCACTACCGAAAAGACTGCCATGGTGGCCGAGGCTTTCCAGCTTTCCTTCGGACAGATCGGCTCCTGGTTTATTGCCATTGCAGTTTTGCTCTTTGCTTTCTCCACGGTGCTGGGCTGGAGCCACTACGGCACCAAGGCCTTTGAGTACCTCTTCGGCACCAAGGCCACCATCGCCTACAAGGTGGTGTTTGTGGCCTTCATTGTGGTGGGCGCAACCATGAGCCTGGATCTGGCCTGGGATCTGTCCGACACCTTCAACGGCCTGATGGCCATCCCCAACCTGATCGGTGTGATCAGCTTGAGCAGCCTGGTGTATAAGATCACCGTAAACTATGTGGACCGAAAGATCCTGGGCAAGGATGTGAAGCCCATGTATTCCGTGTTCCCCGAGTACCAGCAGGAAGAGGAAATGGAAGAAGCGGCGAAATAAGGACAATGCCATGGAATTTCCTGAAAGGAGTTCCATGGCATCCTCTTTTGTGCTACAATAGTATAATACTATTCTTTTATTAAAACTTCACAATCTTTCCGGCCTGATTTGTGTAAAACTGCGTTGTCGTCTTTGCTGGGCGTCAGCCCAGCTTCATCCTCCGCCTTGTTTTACGCAAATCATCCTCGGAAATCTTTGTGAACTTTTAATTAAATAATAGTATAAAATGAAAGGGGAGAATACAATGCCGTTTTCCGATACATATCTTTACCGCGCCCAGCATTCCTGCCTGATGGAGTATGATCTTGAAGCTCACCAGGCAAGAGAGCTTGCCCATTTTACCCATGTGGTAGAAGCTCCGTTTTATTCCAGGGACGGGAAGTCCCTGTACTATAACTGCGAGGGACGAATCTATCAGTATGACCTTGCCACAGGGGAGAGCACCCTTGTGGATACCGGTGCGTGCATTTACTGCAACAATGACCATGTTCTGTCTCCGGATGGAACCGCCATGGCCGTTTCCGGCAGCACCGACAGCGAGGGAATGAGCAAGATCTATATGGTACACCTGGGGGTGGATGATGCAACGGAAATCGTCTCTACGCCGCTCAGCTATCTCCATGGCTGGTCTCCCGACGGCAGCACCCTGGCCTATTGCGCGGGGCGGCTGTATGGGGATGAGATGGAGTGGGACATTTATACCTGCCCCGTTACCGGCGGAGCTGAGACCCGGCTGACCAATGCTCCGGGGCTGAACGATGGACCGGAATACAGCAGCGACGGAAAGACCATCTGGTTCAATTCCGTGCGCACCGGGCTGATGCAGGTCTGGAAGATGAACGCCGACGGCAGTGAACAGACCCAGATGACCTTTGACGAGGCATGGAATTCCTGGTTCCCTCACATTTCTCCGGACAATGAGAAGGTGGTGTATGTGGCCTATCACAAGGGGGATCTGGCTCCCGGTGACCATGTGCCGGATAAAAATGTGGAGCTGCGCATGATTCCGGCTCAGGGCGGTGCACCGGTGACTCTGGCAGAGCTGTTCGGAGGCCAGGGCACCATCAATGTCAACAGCTGGGCTCCGGATTCCAAAAAGTTTGCCTATGTACGCTACAGCGTGGATTGATTGAAAGTTATTCGCATTATCTGCATAAATATACATACAAAAACCTGTATATATTCATTTTGTATCTTCTGAAAATAGGCAATATTCCATAAAAGGCGAAAGGGGTTTTTGCCGGTTTTATACAATTCTACAAAATCATTTCCGGGGTTAAAACCGTGAAACAATTGTTCTTGACATTTTATGGGAAAAGGGGTATGATTGCTCCATCGATGAATAATATTCACCTTTTGGAGGGACTACCATGAATAAAGAAAACATTAAAAAAGTCGTGCTTGCCTATTCCGGCGGCCTGGATACATCCGTCATCATCCCCTGGCTGAAGGAGAATTACAATAACTGTGAAGTCATTGCCGTTTCCGGCAACGTGGGCCAGGCCGACGAGCTGGAGGGCCTGGAAGAGAAGGCTATTAAGACCGGCGCCAGCAAGCTGTATGTCCTGGACCTGACCGAGGAGTACGCCGCCGATTACATCATGCCCTGCCTGAAGGCCGGTGCTGTCTACGAAGAGTACCTGCTGGGTACCAGCCACGCCCGTCCCTGCATTGCCAAGGGACTGGTGGACATCGCCTTGAAGGAAGGCGCCGACGCCATCTGCCACGGCTGCACCGGCAAGGGCAACGACCAGGTCCGGTTCGAGCTGGCCATCAAGCATTTCGCTCCCAACATGCCCATCATCGCCCCCTGGCGTGAGTGGAGCATCAAGTCCCGGGAGGAGGAAATTGAGTACGCCGAGGCCCACAACATTCCTCTGAAGATCAACCGGGAGACCAACTACTCCAAGGACAAGAACCTGTGGCACCTGAGCCACGAGGGCCTGGATCTGGAAGACCCCGGCAATGAGCCCCAGTATGAGAAGCCCGGCTTCCTGGAGATGGGTGTCAGCCCC
>JALFGI010000168.1 GCA_022777455.1 Clostridiales bacterium
CGTTACCGATGCGTATCCCACGCCGATCTTATCCATCGCCAATGTCCTCTTCCCGCTTATTCAATCACGCCCTTTTCCAGGGCCTCAATCTTGTACAAATTCACATTTTCCTCCAGCCGCTCTCTGGCGACCTGATTCATATCGTGCTCCACCATAATCCGCACCAGTTCGGCAAAGCTGGTTTTGGTGGGATTCCAGCCCAGGGCCTGCCTGGCCTTGGAGGGATCCCCCCACAGGTTGACCACGTCCGTGGGGCGGTAGAACACCGGGGACACTTCGATCATGACTTTACCGGTGGCCTTATCGATGCCCTTCTCATTTTCACCCTCGCCTACGAATTCCAGATCAATGCCCACATAGCGGAACGCCAGGGTGCAGAATTCCCGCACGCTGTGCTGCTCTCCGGTGGCAATGACGTAATCCTCCGGCTTCTCCTGCTGGAGCATCAGCCACATGCACTCCACATAGTCCCTGGCATAGCCCCAGTCCCGCAGGGCGGACAGGTTACCAAGGATCAGTTTCTCCTGCTTGCCCTGCTTGATGCGGGCGGCTGCCAGGGTGATTTTCCGGGTGACAAAGGTCTCTCCCCGGCGCTCCGACTCATGGTTAAACAGGATGCCGGAGCAGCAGAACATATGGTAGGCTTCCCGGTATTCCTTCACGATCCAGTAGCCATACTGCTTGGCCACGGCATAGGGGCTGAAGGGATGGAAGGGCGTCTTCTCGCTCTGGGGTACTTCCTCCACCTTGCCGTACAGCTCCGAGGTGGAAGCCTGGTACATCCGGCAGGTCTTTTCCAAACCGGCAATCCGGATGGCCTCCAGCACACGCAGCACACCGGTAGCCACAATGTCCGCCGTGTATTCCGGCACATCAAAGGAAACCTGAACATGGGACTGGGCCGCCAGGTTGTATACCTCGTCCGGCTTGACCTCCGTCATCACCTTGATCAGAGAGACAGCGTCCGCCAGATCTCCATAGACCAGGTGGAACTTGGGCAGCCCCTCCAGATGGGCAATCCGCTCCCGATAATCCACAGAGGATCTGCGGATCATGCCGTAGACCTCATATCCCTTTTCCAACAGAAATTCCGCCAAAAACGATCCATCCTGGCCTGTTACACCAGTAATCAACGCTTTTTTGCTCATAAATAACAATCTCCTCACATTTATTCTCCAGCCCGGCGAGACCGAATGACAGGGCATTGCGTCGGATTCGCACACTATCGGAATTATGATAAGGTAAGTATACTCCAAAACAAAGAATTTTTCAATAGCGGCATATCATGTAATCGGAATATTGGATTATGGTAAAAAAATCCGTGCACCGGGATGGGTGCACGGATTTGGGATATGAATGCGATTAGGCCTTGCCGTCGGAACCCAGAACGTGGACGATCTTGTGAGCGACCATGTCCTTGACAGCCTGACGGGCGGGCTTCAGGTACTGGCGGGGATCGAAGTGATCGGGATGCTCGGCAAAGTACTTACGGATGTTGCCGGTCATGGCCAGACGGATGTCGGAGTCGATGTTGATCTTGCAGACAGCCAGCTTGGCAGCTTCACGGAGCTGATCCTCGGGGATGCCGATGGCGTCGGGCATGTTGCCGCCGTAGGTGTTGACCATCTTCACGAATTCCTGGGGAACGGAAGAAGAACCATGCAGCACGATGGGGAAGCCGGGCAGCCGCTTGATGCACTCCTTCAGCACATCGAAGCGCAGGGGAGGCGGAACCAGGATGCCGTCGGCATTGCGGGTGCACTGAGAAGCCTTGAACTTGTAGGCGCCGTGGCTGGTGCCAATTGCAATGGCCAGGGAGTCACAGCCGGTGCGGGAAACGAACTCTTCCACTTCCTCGGGACGGGTGTAGCTTTCCTTGCCGTGCTCAACAGCAACTTCGTCTTCCACGCCGGCCAGGGTGCCCAGCTCAGCCTCGACCACAACACCGTGGTCATGGGCATACTCAACAACCTGACGGGTCAGGGCGATGTTCTCCTCGAAGCTCTTGGAGGAAGCGTCGATCATAACGGAGGTGAAGCCGCCGTCGATGCAGCTCTTGCAGAGCTCGAAGCTGTCACCATGGTCCAGGTGCAGAGCGATGGGGATTTCGGGGTTCTCAGCCACGGCAGCCTCCACCAGCTTCACCAGATAAGTATGGTTGGCATAGGCGCGGGCACCCTTGGAAACCTGCAGGATGACGGGGCTTTTCAGCTCGCCGGCAGCTTCGGTGATACCCTGAACGATCTCCATGTTGTTGACGTTGAAAGCGCCGATGGCATAGCCGCCGTCGTAAGCCTTCTTGAACATTTCGGTTGTGGTTACAAGAGCCATTGGAATCATTCCTTTCATCATTCAGGCGGAAAAATCTTCCGCATGTTCTCGGGGATATTATACCACAGTTTTTCTATTTTTCAATCTAAAAAAAATCGTTTCCTATTTTCTTCTGCAATCAATACAGAATCCCCCCAAAAACCTGGCTGCATCTGAGCACTTTTCATAAAGCATCGATGTCAAAGGAAAATTTCCTCGTTTTCTCCAGCAGGTCCCCGTATGGGTTTCTCCTGGAAAAACGCCCTTGAAGCGGAATAACCGCCCACATATCCGCAAGACATCGCCACATAATGGGGCAAAAAATCCTCCGAAGCCCGCAGCGCCCATTGTGTAGTGTTGCAGTAATTTTTTTATTTACTTTTCCAAAGCAATGGCGTATAATATACACGCTGAAATAGCAAAAAAAATGCAAGGAGTTTTGAAGTTATGAATCTGTCTCCTCTTCAGATTGCCAGATATCAGTACACCCCGAAGCTGCCCGGTATGCTGAGAAACGGTATTTCTGAAATCTGTGTTAAGGTCGGCGCCCCCACCCAGAGCGTGGCCGATCAGGAAAAGATACAGGCACTGTTCCCCAATACCTACGGAAAGAACGAAATCACATTCCAGAATGGTTCCAACACCTCCGCCCCCAAGAAGCACATTGTCGGTGTGATCCTGTCCGGCGGTCAGGCTCCCGGCGGTCACAACGTTGTCTGCGGCCTGTATGATGCTCTGAAGGCTACCAATCCCGAAAATGAGCTGTACGGTTTCAAGGGCGGCCCCAGCGGTCTTCTGGAAGACAACTACCGCATTATGGATGACGAGTACATCAACATGTTCCGCAACACCGGCGGCTTCGATATCATCGGTTCCGGCCGCACCAAGCTGGAGACTGAAGAGCAGTTTGCCATTGCTGCCGAGGTGTGCAAGAAGCACGGCATTACCGCCATTGTCATCATCGGCGGTGACGACTCCAATACCAACGCCGCTGTCCTGGCTGAGTACATGGCTGCCCACAACACCGGCGTTCAGGTGATCGGCTGCCCCAAGACCATCGACGGCGACCTGAAGAACGAAGACATCGAATGCTCCTTCGGCTTCGATACCGCCACCAAGACCTACAGTGAGCTCATCGGCAACATCGAGCGCGATGCCAACTCTGCAAAGAAGTACTGGCATTTCATCAAGGTGATGGGCCGTTCCGCCTCCCATGTTGCTCTGGAGTGCGCTCTGGAAACCCAGCCCAATATCTGCCTGATCGGTGAAGAGGTTGCCGCCAAGAAGATGTCCCTGTCCGCCGTTGCCGATGTCATTGCCGACTCCGTGGCCGCAAGAGCCGCAAAGGGCATGAACTTCGGTGTTGCCATCATTCCCGAAGGCATCGTGGAATTTGTTCCCGAGTTCTCCACACTGATTGCCGAGATCAATGAGCTGCTGGCCGGTGAGAAGACCGCCGAATTCAACGCACTGAGCAGCTGGGAAGAGAAGTATGCCTTTATCGAAAAGGGTTTGAGCAAGGAAGCCATGGCTGTCTTTGCCATTCTGCCCCAGGGCATTCAGCAGCAGCTGTTCCTGGAGCGCGATCCCCACGGCAATGTGCAGGTCTCTTTGATCGAATCCGAGAAGCTGTTCTCCGCTCTGGTTGCCGACAAGCTGGCTGCCCGCAAGGCCGCCGGTACCTTTAACGGCAAGTTCAGCGCCCAGCATCACTTCTTCGGTTACGAAGGCAGATGCGCCTTCCCCTCCAATTTCGATGCTGACTATTGCTATTCCCTGGGCTACAATGCCTTCATGCTGATTCAGTACGGTTACACCGGATATCTGTCCAAGTTTTCCAACCTGTCCAAGCCCGCCGAGGAGTGGGTGGCCGGCGGCATGCCCATCACCAAGATGATGAACATTGAGAGAAGAAACGGTAAGGACAAGCCCGTGATCCGCAAGGCTCTGGTTGAGCTGGACGGCAAGCCCTTCACCTACTTCTGCGAGCATCGTCAGCAGTGGGCGGAAGAGACCTGCTTCACCTACCCCGGCGCCATCCAGTACTATGGCCCCGCAGAGGTCTGCGATCTGACCACCCGCACGCTGGCTCTGGAGAAGGCCTGATTTCAAAACACGAAGCGCCTGCCGTTCGGCAGGCGCTTTTTCTTGCATTCCGGCATTTTGTATGCTATAATCCTCCAGTCATATCAGGAGGTGAAGAACATGAACCCGGAATCCCGAAAAACCATCCGGCTGCTTGCGGCAGTCTATGTGGCGCTGATGCTGTACCTGCTGTTTTTCCGAAGGAATCCCTTTTCCCCAGCTCCCCTGCCCCATCTGGATGTGAATCTGGTTCCACTGCGCACCATCAATCGCTACCTGTTCTGCCTGACTCCGCCGCTGAACAGCCGGAATGTGCGCTGGGCCGTCATCAATTTCTTCGGCAACGTGATCATGTTCCTGCCCCTGGGCTTTCTGCCGCCGCTGCTCTGGTCCTGGGCCAGAAAGCTGCCTTGGACGCTGCTGTTTTCCCTGGGGGTGATGACCGTGGTGGAGGTGCTGCAAATGCTCCTGCAGGTGGGGGTCTGCGATGTGGACGACCTGATCCTCAACACCCTGGGTGCCGCCATTGGCTACGGCTGCTACGCAATCTACAGACATAAAAAAGAACACCTGTGACAAAATCGCAGGTGTTCTTTTCAATGCTCTGGCTCCCCCAGTCCCCTTCTTTACGTCAGCAAGGCAGGTTCATTTCACCAGCTGCTTTGTATACCCCAGCATGACGAGGAAATCGAAGGCTTCCATGGCCTTCTCGGGAATCGCCTGTGGAATCTGATATCCCAGTTCGGCGTACACGGAAATGCGCTGAAAATCCCCCACAATCATATGAATGGTATCCTCCTCTGTTCTTCCCCAGCGGAAAAGACCGGAAAGATACTCCTCATAGCTCTGCTGCCAGGAGGTGACCGTCACCTCTGCCTCCGGCCAGTAGACCGGGAAGGCGGCATATAGACGGCGCTCCATATAGGGCTTCTGCACACCGATGATCCTCGGGTGGGTCAGGCCCCGCTCCGCCAGCATCCGGCGGGAGAAAATCAGATTCTCTCCGGAATTGGTGGATTGCTCCTCCCGGAGAATCGCCGTCTCCGGAACCCCTTCTGCCAGTGCAATCCCGGCAAACCGGCTGGCCTCACTCTCGGTCCACATGGCGCTGGTGTTTCTGCCCAGTCCGCCGGTGAACAGGACCAGGGGTGCCAAGCCCTGGTGATATAACTGCGCCGCCCGGCGGGCCACATCCTCGTTATAGCAGCCGAAGCCAACAATACAGTCCGCTTTCTCCGGCGTCTGATGCAAACACATATAGTCCCACAGGGTGTGAACGGCAGTCTGTTTGTCCATGGTTTCTCCTCATTTCTTACTGCATTTATCCGCATTTTATCACAGAAGCTTACCCTGGTCAACCGCCATGCCGGAAGGTCTTTATTTCTCCCGGGGAATGCTTGCCCCCTTCTTCCCCTCCTGAATTTCCAGAAAGGCATCCTTCAGCCTGGACAGATAGGCGAAAGGCTCCTCCGGTGTGATGGGCACAAACAGCCTGCCCTGCAGCGGATCATGGCGGGGCAAAAGGCGAAAGGACAGCACACCGCGCCCAACCCGACTGATGGGAAACCGGGTATCCAGCCCGAAGCCATTTTCCCCGGGAACCAGAACACCCAGGTTTTCCCGTTTTTCCCCGCAGGACACCTCCAGCCGGTACATTACCTCACCGGAGAGGCTGCACCGGCAAACCACATGGTAGTAAAGCCCCTGCTCGGTCACCTGGGCCTTCCCCACTGACTTGTCACCGAAATATACCCCATAATCCATGGTCCTTTCACCGCCTCCCTTCCAGGCTATGCAGCGGGGGCAGCGGAAAAGAACAACCTCCGCCTCTTCGATTTTTCTTTACATCCGACCGCTCCCCGCTTATAATGGGTGGAAAAGAGAGAGGGGTCTGCCATGAATTACATCATTTTCGACCTGGAATGGAATCAATGCGCCTCGGAGAGCGAAATTCTCACCGACCCGGTGTGCCTTCCCGGAGAAATCATCGAAATCGGCGCAGTGAAGCTGGACGATTCTTTCCAAAAGGTGGACGAGCTCCGGCTTTACATCAAGCCAAAGTATTACAGCAAGCTCCACCGAAGAATCGTCACCCTCACCGGAATCCGGGACAAGGTGCTGGCAGAAGAGGGCCTTCCCTTCCCGGAAGCCTACGACAGATTTATGGATTTCTGTGGAGAGGAATACAGCTTCATGACCTGGAGCACCTCCGATCTGCCCATTCTGGTAGACAATATGCTGCTGCACGGCATCGATATTTCCAATCTGCCGGATACCTATGATCTGCAGCGGATTTTCTGCAACGAAATTATGCGCTTCTCCCGGCGGATGTCCCTGGACGACGCGCTGAAGGTGCTGAACGAAAAAGGAGACATCGCCCACGACGCACTGAACGATTCCAGAAACACCGCGCTGGTGTGCAATCATCTGGACTTGGAGGAGTATGGCGGAGAATATGTGTCCCGGGCCTTCGCGGAGCAGCCGCTGAAAGCCGTATTTGATAGTCCGAAAGCCGCACTGGAGGACGAAGGGCTGAAGCAATATCAATGCCCCTGGTGTGGGGAAACCGTCACCGGGGAACCCTGGCTGCGAATGGAACATGACGAATACATCTCCATGGGCCGGTGCAGTGAAGGGGACGAAATTCTGCTCACGTTGGAGCTGACCCGCACCTCCCCCAATCGTTTCCATCCCCGGCGGATTTTCTACGAAATGAGCGACGACCTGTGGGAGGAATACTCCGACAAAAAAGACGCAATTACTTAAGAATGGAGCCAATACATGAAATACCAAGCAATTCTCTTTGACATGGACGGAACCCTGGTACCCATGGAAATCCACGGGTTTACCAAAGGATATTTTCAGATGCTTTTCCGCAAGCTGGCCAAATATGGTCTTGACCCGACCCAATTCGGTAAGAATATGTGGGCCGGCGTATCCGCCATGGTAAAAAACGACGGTGCCGCCACCAACGAGGACCGGTTCTGGCAGGCCTTCAGCCAACTGACGGGCATGGACAAAGACACCATCAACGGCGACTGTCTGGATTTCTATGGAAACGAATTCCACCAGGCAAAGCAGTTCACCGGTGAGAATCCTCTGGCCGCCGAGGCCGTCCGCCTGGCCCGGGAGAAGGCCGAAAAGGTGATCCTGGCTACCAATCCCATGTTCCCCATGGTGGGACAGCAGACCCGGATGGGCTGGGTGGGACTGAAGCCAACAGACTTTGAACTGGTCACCTCCTATGAATACGAGCGGTTCTGCAAACCGAATCCCGTGTACTATACCTCCATCTGCCAGCGAATGGGACTGAATCCGGCCCAGTGCCTGATGATCGGCAATGACGAATACGAGGATATGTACGCCGGAACCAAGGCTGGCCTGAACTGCTGGCTGGTCACCGACTGGATGATCTCCTCCCCGGAGCACCCATGGAATGGGCCCAAAGGGACCTTCGTGGAAACCGTTGAAATGCTGAAGTCTTTGGAGTCTTACGCATGATATTAAATCACGATGCTGTTCTCTCCCTGTTGCCGGACCGGGACGAAAACGCCCACAAGGGACATTTCGGAAAGATTCTCCTGCTCTGCGGCAGCCGGGGTTACACCGGCGCAGCCTATCTTTCAGCCATGGGCGCCCTGCGAACCGGGGCCGGACTGGTGTTTTTGGGTGTACCGGAAAGCATCTATGCCATTGAGGCGGTGAAGCTGAATGAGGCCATCGTCTTTCCCCTGCCCGACCAGGAAGGAGCACTCAGCCACGACGCCATAGGGGAGCTGAAAAAGAGGCTCCCCCGGATGGATGCGGTTCTGATCGGCTGTGGGCTGGGGCAGTCCGAGGGAACCGAAGCGGTGGTACAGTGGGTACTGAACCATGCGGAATGCCCCGTGGTACTGGATGCCGATGGTATAAACCTTATCTCCCGGCATAAGGATATACTGCGCGGAAGATCGGGCGTAACCATTCTCACGCCTCACGAAGGGGAATTTGTCCGGCTGGGCTTCTCCATCGGCGCCGACCGAATGGAAGCAGCCAAAAATGCTGCCCGGGAACTGGGGTGCATTCTGGTGCTCAAAGGGCACCGTACCTGCATCACCGATGGCCAGCAAGCGTACATAAACTGCACCGGAAATCCGGGCATGGCTGTGGGCGGCAGCGGCGACCTGCTGGCTGGAATGATCGTGAGCCTTCTGGGGCAGCATCTGCCGCCTTTGGAAGCCGCTGCCTGTGCCTGCTGGCTCCACGGCAAGGCCGGGGATGACTGTGCCGCCAACCTGGGGCAGTACGGAATGCTCCCCACGGACATGCTGGACGCCCTTCCGCGACTACTGAAATAGGGCGGGATTTTTTTGAAGGCTCTGAAAAAAGCGGCTGTGATTTTTCTGGCGGTATTCCTTGTTTCAGGATGTTCCGGACAAAATCGGGATCTGGAGCGGGGCATCAAGCTGCGCACCCAGCTGCTGGGCAGCAATTCCTGCAGCTTTGATGTGGATATTACCGCGGACTACGGGGATAAGGTGCATTCCTTTTCTCTGCAATGCCAGGCCAATGACAAAGGCGGCATCCGCTTCACCGTCACAAAGCCGGACAGCATTGCCGGCATTCAGGGCACCGTGGACGGAGAGGACGGCACCTTGACCTTTGACAATGTGGCTCTCCATTTTCCCCTTCTGGCGGACAATCAGGTCACTCCGGTAAGCGCCCCATGGCTGCTGGTGAAAACACTGCGCAGCGGCTACATCACCTCCGCCGGAGGCGGGAAAGAATTTCTGCGCCTGAGCATTGACGACAGCTACGCCGATGACGCCCTTCATCTGGATATCTGGCTGGACAATTCCAATACGCCGGTAAAGGCGGAGATTTTGTTCCGGGAACGGAAAATCCTGTCGCTGGATGTCAAAAACTTTCGAATGGAATAGAATCTCCTCGATGACTGGCATAGAATTATGTAAGGGCGACGCAGTATAAAAGAGCGATGTGCGTGGGAGAATAAAGATACAGCCGCGCTTCCATTGGACAGAAGCGGGCCCGATTCTTCAAGCACGGAGTGTGATGCATATGGACAGCACAGTCAGACGAGGCGATATTTTCTACGCCGATTTGTCCCCTGTGGTCGGAAGCGAGCAGGGCGGCACCCGTCCCGTCCTCATTGTGCAAAACGATACCGGAAATCGCCACTCCCCCACCGTGATTGCTGCGGCCATTACCAGCCAGACCGGCAAGGCAAAGCTGCCGACCCACATCAACATTGCCGGCGGCAGCGTGGGGCTGAGCAAGGATTCCGTGATTCTGCTGGAACAAATCCGAACCATAGACAAACGCCGTCTGCGGGAGCATATGGGACGGTTGGACGAACAGCAGATGTCCATGGTGGACAACGCCATTGCGGTGAGCTTTGGTTTACATGGGAATGGAACAATCTAAGGCAACACCGCACAATGGATACTGCGGGCTTCGACGGATCTTTTGCCCCAATCGTTCCGTATGATAAATGGGAAATACATCCAGTATTCCTCCATTTTTCATACTTTCGCACGGGTTAAAATCTCTCGTCAAATCTCCTTGCCCCATTATGCAGTGCTGCCCAAAAAAGAAATCGGGGACTGCCTCACGTGAACGTGAGCAGTCCCCGAACCATTTTTATTGCAGTCCTGCTTTCGCCAGCGCTTTCCAAACCAGCTTGCCAAAGAGAACAGCGATCACAATTTTGGCCAGATCAAAGGGAATAAAGGGATACACGCAGACATCCAAGGCATGGGCCAGGGTGCTTTCCGTTTGGAACACAAACCAGGCCGTGCCCAGCGCATAGTCCGCGGCAACACCCACGGCCATGCCCAGCATGGTCAGCCACGAATTCCGCTTGCAGGCTTCCATAATGAGGCCGCCAATGAGAATCATCAGCCAGAAACCAACCAGATATCCACCCGTGGGGCCTGCCAGCTTTGCAAGGCCTCCCTGGAAGCCGGAGAACACAGGCATGCCCACCGCGCCCAAAAGCAGATAAACCGTGTAGCTGACCAGCGCGCGCCAGGTGCCAAGCACCACCACGGTGATCAGGATCACCAGAATGGACAGGGAAATGGGAATTGGCCCAATGGGCACGGACAGCGGGCAGAGCACGCACATCAGCGCCGCCATCAAGGCGCATTCAGTCATATTAAACAGCGCAGATTTTTTCATATTGGATGCCTCCAGATGTTTTTTCTGGAGTCAGAATATCGCGTTCTTCATCATTTGTCAACCTTTAATTGTTTTATAGTTAACATTTTGTGGATTACGAATGGTTTAAAAGAAAAGACAGGGTTGACAATTGGGCGTCTTTCCGGGATAATGGTCTCAGAGGAGGAATGACAATGGGCACCAAGGAAAATCTGCTTGCTCTGTTGGAGCGCCGCAAAGGGGAATACCTTTCCGGAGAGGAGATCGCCCGGCTGCTGTCCGTCTCCCGGACGGCAGTGTGGAAGGCAGTCAATGCTTTGCGCAGCGCCGGATACGAAATCAACGCCGTGCAAAACCGGGGCTACTGTCTGGATGCCCACACGGATATTCTTTCCATCCATGGCATCCGGCAATATCTGAATAGTCGATGGGAGGACCTTGACCTGGAGCTGCTTCCCTGCGCTTCCTCCACCAATGCCCTGCTGCGGGAACGGGCAGTCAGCGGTGCGCCGGAGGGCAGCGTCATTCTGGCAAACCAGCAAACCAATGGCCGGGGACGGTTGGGCCGGGAATTCTATTCTCCCCCGGACACCGGCATCTACATGAGTCTGCTGCTGCGGCCCCAGGCACTGGAACCCACGCAAGCCGTACGGATCACCACCATGGCCGCTGTGGCCGCATGCCGTGCAATCGAGGAGGCTTCCGGGAAGGAAGCCCAGATCAAATGGGTGAACGACATTCTTCTGAACGGGAAAAAGGTCTGCGGAATCCTCACCGAGGCATCTGTCAGCCTGGAAAACGGAAGACTGGATTATGCGATCCTGGGAATCGGATTCAATGTCTATCCCCCCGCAGCCGGTTTCCCGCCGGAGCTGGCGGAGAATGCGGATTCCATTCTCCGAAATCAGACGGACAACGGCAAAAACCGCCTGGCATCAGCTTTTTTGAACCATTTCCTGGAAATCTATCGGTCTGACAACCCATCGGAATATGCCGCTGCCTATCGGGAAAAGAGCATGGTCATCGGCCGCCCCATTCAGGTTATTTCCCCGTCGGGCGTGCGAAACGCCTACGCCCTGGATGTGGACAAGGACTGCCGCCTGGTCGTGCGTTATGAAGACGGCACCGTGGATCAGCTTTCCTCCGCAGAAATCACCGTTCGGCCACAGTAACAAAAAACGGCGGCTTGAAATCTCAAACCGCCGAAAAAACTTATTTCGCTTTTTTCAAAAGACGCTCGTGCATGAAAAACATTGCCGCCAGAATCAGCAGCAGGAAAAACGGGAGATACGCCACACCGAGGTGATTCGCCAGGAAGCCAAATACCGGCGGCATCAGGCAGGTGCCGACATAAGCGGAAGCCATCTGCACCCCGATCATTGCCTGGGATTTATCCGCGCCAAAATGCTTCGGTGTAGAATGAATGATGGACGGGTAGATCGGCGCGCAGCCCAAGCCAACGAGAATGAGTCCCAGCATGGCAATCCTTTTTGTGAAAGGCAGCAGCATCAGAACAATGCCAAACAAAACAATCCCCTGGCCAAGGCGAATCATTTGCGTATCGTCAAGCTTTAAGGTCAGGAATCCGCCCAGTGCACGTCCAACGGTAATGCCGATATAGAACAGGCTGGCAAAGCTGGCGGCGGTTTCCGCAGAAACGCCCCAGTGCAGAACCAGGTAGCTGCTGGCCCAAAGTCCGGTGGTCTGCTCCAGGGCGCAATAGCAGAAAAATGCGGTCATCACTTCCTTTGCCCCGGGAATACGGACGATTTGGGACAGGGACAACGGCTTTTTTCCGGAGGCGGAGGACGAATCATCCGAATCGGGTGCATCTGTCTTTCTGGTCCAGAGCGGCAGACTGAACAGAAGAATCGCCGTTAATACGATTTGAAGGATGGAAATATAACGATAGCCCATATTCCAGCTTCCGGAATTCGTCAGCGCATATCCCATCATGTAAGGTCCAACCGATGCGCCCAAGCCCCACATACAATGAAGCCAGCTCATATGGCGGCTGGCATAGTGGAGGGCCACATAGTTGTTCAGGGAAGCGTCCACGCATCCGGCACCCAGACCATAGGGAATCGCCCACAGGCACAATGCAGCGTAGGAATGGCTGATGGAAAAACCGAACAGCGCCACTGCCGTGGTCAGCACACTGAACGCGGTAACCTTTCCGGTTCCCAGTTTTTGGGTCAGCCGGTCACATTGCAGACTGGAGATAATGGTCCCTGCGGCGATAATCATGGAAATTCCGCCCATGTAGGAAATGGGAACCGAAAACTCCCGATACATGCTGGGCCAGGCCGACCCCAGCAGCGAGTCCGGCAAGCCCAGGCTGATAAAGGCCAGGTAGATAATGGCTAACAGTAATTGGATCATCTTTTTACCTCCTGATACGACTTTCTCCTATCATATCATTTTTTGGTCTTTGAAACAACAGGATTTGAAAATATGGCGCAAAATAGAAAGAAGGATTTTATATGTTTTGCGAAGCCGATATTTTATGTTTAACCGATCACCCCGAATTGACGGACCGTTACGCCCAATGGCAGCACAGCAAATGGGGCGTTTCCGTACAGGACTATCTGGACAGCATGGACGAGGCAACGCGGAGCCAGAGCGGCGTGCCCGCCTGGTATGCGGTTCTGGATGATGACGGGAACATCATCGCCGGACTGGGGGTCATTGAAAATGATTTCCACAAACGGCCGGATCTGACTCCCAATGTGTGCGCCGTGTATGTGGAGAAAAGCTGGCGCAGGAAGGGACTGGCCCGGCTCCTGCTGAATCACGTTTGCCGGGAGCTGGCGGACAAGGGAATTCACGACGCCTATCTGATTACCACCCACACGGACTTTTACGAGCATTGTGGTTGGAGCTTCTACACCATGGTGGAAGAAAACATCGGAAAAATGGTGCGGATGTACCATAAGCATACCTGATTGCTGCTGCAAAAGGGACGTACTATTCTGCTTCATGCATCAGACAGACAAATTGTAATTCGGCAGGCAGATACGGCAGCACCCCTTGGCTCTCCCTTTGGGAGAGCTGTCAGCCGTCAGGCTGACTGAGAGGGTGCCGCAGTAAGGTAATGGCAAATGCATTGCCCTCTCAGTCTGCCCCTAACGGGGCAGCCAGCTCCCCCATAGGGGGAGCCAAGGGGTGCGGCAATTCCGGTTCGTCAAATTACAATTTTTCGCGTGGCTGCTTTAACTGCCGATATACAAAAATTATTTCTTCTTTTTGAAACTTTTTTTAGTCCTCGGGAATCTATAACATGAAAGCAACGTGAAAGGAGGAATGCAGCGTGAATCGGATTCTGTACGAAAACCTGATACAATACATCCTGACCAATCAGGAGCGGTTTTACCGGCTGGCCTACAGCTACACCAGGAATCAGGAAGATGCCCTGGACGCGGTTCAAAATGCAGTCTGTAAGGCGTTGGAAGCCTATGAACATATCCGAAACACCGGCGCGATCAAAACCTGGTTTTACAGGATTCTGGTGAATGAAAGCTTGCAAATCCTGAAGCAGCGTAAAAAAGCTGCCCCAATGGAAGATGCGGAGGAGCAAGTGTACTGTGAAAAAGCCTATCACCGGGAAGATATGGACGGGGAGTTGAACCGCCTGGAGCCGGAAATCCAGACAATCATTCGGCTGCGGTATTTTGAAGAACTGTCCTTAAAAGAGATTCTCCTTCAATAACTTCCAATTTCCAGCCGCTTCTCCTGTCGTCTTTCCCTGTACCACATCACAATACAAAACCGGAGGAGCCGCTCGGCCCCTCCGGTTTGACATTTTACGAAAGCTCTTTTCCCGCCAGGAATACCCGCTTTTCGGTGTAATCCGAATTGCAGACGATGAAATCAGCCACTTTTCCCTCTGCGATGGAACCAACTTCTTTCTGTGCGGAGATGGCACAGGCGGGGTTCCAGGTGGCAGCGCGGACAGCATCCTCTTCTTTGATGCCCCAACGGAGCACATTGGTCAGACAGCCCCAGAGGTTCGCGGCGGAGCAGGCAATGGTGCCGTCCTCCAGACGTCCCACGCCTCCCTTCAGCCAGGCATCCTGGCCGCCCAGGGTGAATTTGCTGCCCTCCGGCAGTCCGGCGCACCGGCCGGAATCGGAGACGAGGATCATCCGTTCCCCGCCGAACATGGAGAAGGCCAGTCGGACAGCAGCGGGATGGATGTGGTAGCCGTCGCAGATGATCTCCGCCCGAACATGGGGATTCTCCACGGCGGCAGGAATCACACCGGGATTGCGGTGGTTGATGCCGGGCATGGCGTTGTACAGGTGGGTCAAATGGGTGGCGCCGGCATCGAACGCAGCCTTGGCGTGGTCATAATCCGAATCGGTGTGGGCCACGGACACAGTGCAAAGCTTGCTTGCCTTTTCCGCGAATTCCGCCGCGCCGGGCAGCTCGGGGGCCACATCCACAATGGAAATGAGCCCACCGCAGCCGTCATAGAGCTTTTTGAAGCCATCAAAATCCGGGTCCTTCAGATAGTCGGGATTCTGGGCCCCCCGCTTTTTGTAGGAGAAGTAGGGGCCTTCCATCTGGATGCCCCGGAGCACGGAAGAATCCGCTGGTTTTTCCTCCGTCAGCCGGAGGGCAGTGGCAAAGGCCTTCTCCAGCACGTCATAAGGAAGGGTCATGGAGGCAGGGGCAAAGGAAGTCACGCCGCAGCCGGCATAGTAGCGGGCCATGGCCTTCAGTCCCTCATAATCTCCGTCGGAAAAATCCGCACCGGAATTGCCGTGGCTGTGGACATCGATGAGGCCGGGAATCACAGTGGCACCCTTCAGATCAACGGCATCGGCAGGGACTTCCTCCGGGAGCACCTGGCCGAAACGGCCGTCCTTCACTTCAAAGGCACCCATGTGGAACCGAAAATCCTCACCGAAAATTCTGGCATTACGATAAAACATGGCATATCTCTCCTTTCAGGGCTCGTCGGAGGGAGATTCTTCTCCCAATCCGCCGCCGTATTTTTTGAAAACCGGCTCCGCCACCAGCGACCAACCGATCACCATCACCGCCGGGGCAAAGGTCAGGGCGATGGGATAGTGGAAGCAATACCAGCACACCACCCAAGTAAACACACCGACGGCCAGAGACTGCAAAAGGTGCACCGGCAGAAAGCGCAGGGCATTGGCCGTCAGGTCCCGGAATTTGTAGGTAAAACGGGACAGGAGCATCACCGACCAGCAGGCGCAGGTGAGCGGAATGCCCATGAGCACCCGGTAGCCGCCGGCCATCACCCCTGCCATCGCTTCCTCAGCGGCTGCTTCATCCAGCAGGGCCAGAACGTAAAAGCCAAAGAGCAGCACCGCCCCCCAGAGCAGCGTGACCGGCACAGAGGTTTTCCACTCTCTGCGGAAGGTGCGGAAAAACCGACGGTAGAGGCCGGGCTCCCGATAGCGGATTCCATGGACCGCCGCGTCATACAGCGCCGTGGTGGATGCACCCAGGGTGATCAGGGGCAGACTGCACCCGCACCACAGAAGACTCAGCAGCAGCACATCCGTGATGGTGTTGCAGAAATTCCAAACCGGACCATAGGGCCGGAAGATCGAGCGGAACATCTTACACCAACCCCGGAATCACTTCCGCCAGTTTGTCGGCCAGCTGCCGGTGGCCCCTGGCGGTCAGGTGCATTCCATCCACGGTGTTGAACTCCGCAAGCCCCTGGGCATCCAGGAAGGCGGCGCCCACCAGGTTGGCGGTGTCCTTCAGGTAGCGGGCCAGCTCCCGGGACTTTTCGATGCACCCCTGGCCCATGGGCACGCCGCAGGGATTGTCGTACATCTCCCTGCGGATATGGGGTGGGCAGACGATGAGCACATTGGGCTTACCCTTCGCCCAGCACATGGTGGACTGGGCCTTGCGCACCAGGCGCTCCATGCCGATGGCGATGCAGGCGGCATTCACACCCAGGCGCTCTTTGGTATCGTTGGTACCCAGCATGATCACCAGCAGGTCCACCGGCTCGTGGCTCATCAGGGTGGAGTAGATCACGCCCAGGCCGTCCATGCTCTCATGAAGGGCATCGGGGAACACGGTGGTGCGGCCGGAAAGGCCCTCCTCCAGAATCAGGTACTCCTCCCCCAGCTTCTGCTGGAGCAGGCAGGTCCAGCGTTCGGATTCATCAAACCGATTGCCCCCGGTGACGGTGTCGGAAGGATCGGCGCAGTAGCCGTGGGTATTGGAATCGCCGAAGCATACAATATGTTTTTTCATGATGAAATCTCTTCTCAGGTGCCGGGTATAACCGTTATTTCATTTCAGGCAGGGAGGCGGCGATGGCGGACTGACCCACCCGGCGGAACTTTTCGTCCGGCAGGGCAACGTGGATCTTTTCAGCCAGTTCGGGATATTCGTCGGCCATGACCTTGTTGTAGGTCTCCAGCAGCAGGTCGCCGCCCTTGCCGGACATCACCCGGCCCAGGAGCAGCACATGCTTAAAGCCATAAAAATCATAGTACAGCGCGAAGCTATGGGCAAGATAGGTGCCGATGCTGCGGTAGATGGCAGCGGCCCGGGGATCATCCTGCTCCATCAGGCCCTGGACCTTTTTCAGCTTCTCGGCAGGAGACAGGCTCTGCTCCAGTTCAATTCCGGCGGCGGGAGCCAGCTTGATGACGGCATCCTGGGAGAAATACTTGCAGCCCACGCCAAAATCCTTGGACCACTCGTCCTGCATGGCTTTGGGAGAAGCATCCACCGGGCAGAAGGCCAGCTCGTTCAGCCAGCCGGTGATGCAGCCGTTGTCGTCCACATAGCCCACGGCCTCACTGGTACCCATGGCAATGCCCAGCATGTTGTTTTCTCCCAGGCTGATGGCGCCGGCCAGAGCGGACACATCGCCGTCGTTCACCACGCTGTAGGGCACGTCGCCGAAGGTATCGGTGATGGCGCGGATGTAGATGTCCTTCACCTTCTTGTCATACAGATCCTTGGGAACCTGCAGGAACAAGGAGGCGTTCATGGTGCGGTTGTTGATGAACACACCGGCGGAGGAAACACCCACCGCATCCACCCGGGGCATATGGGCGGCGGCGGATTTCAGAGCGGACACAATGCCGTCGTAGTGGTAATCGGGATCGGAATTGATCTTGGGGAACCAAACCACTTCCTCGGAGAAGACGGTTTCGCCGTCGATCACCGCGGAGACCTTCCGGTCAGAGCCGCCGGCATCAAAGCCAATACGGCAGCCCTCAAAATGGCCGCCGATCTTCTGGGGGGCATCCTTGCTCTCGGGTACCTTGTCCACCAGCAGCACCTCGAAGGGGTGCTCAAACACATTTGCCATATAGTCCCAGTCGAAGTCCTGCTTGCCGCCGGCGCGGTAGGCATCGCACAGGTAATTGTAAATGGTTTCGTCTCCGCTGACATAGATGCGGAAGCCGCCCTTCATCCACAGGATGAATTTCACCAGACGGTCGATGTAGAAGCAGTCGGCATCCTTCATCTCCGGGGTGCCATGGATGAAGGTGTGGTAGCAGGCCATCTCTCCCTTGGCCCGCTCCACCGCGATGGACACAGGCTTTTTGGCATCGGCAAGAAAAGCCTTGTTGAACAGATGCAGCGGGATGAATTCCGGATCAAGCTCCGGGGAATTTTTGATGTTGATTTGAACGCCGAGAAATTCCATAGTGGATGCACCTCTTTCGTCAAAATTTGGATGCTTTGATTGTAACATGAAAATCTTTTTCTGTCACTAGCTTTTTTGAAAATTCTACTTGAAAAAACAATGGTATAATGCTACTATTGAAAATGATAAAAAATCACCCCCATCAATCTATCAAGGAGGAACAATATGAACAAAGACAAACTGCAGCAGGCCAAGCTCTGGACGGAAAAAGAGCTGGACGCCTGCGTCAGCTTCTGGCTGAAAAACGGCATGGATCACGAGTATGGCGGCGTGTATACCTGCCTGGACCGCTACGGCAAGGTCTACTCCACCGACAAGAGCGTATGGATGCAGGGTCGCTGCGGCTGGATCTTTGCCTACCTGTGCCATGTGTACGGCGTGAAGCAGGAGTGGCTGGAGGCATCCAAGAGCTGCCTGGACTTCATGGAAAAGTACTGCATCAACCGCCAGGCCGGGGACAGAATGTACTTCACCGTCACCAAAGATGGCAAGCCCCTGCGTCAGCGCCGCTACTTCTACTCCGAGGCATTCTATGCCCTGGCCAATGCGGAGTATTACGGCGTCACCGGTGACACCGCCTGCCTGGAGCGGGCACGGAAGGCCTGCGACATCTACTGGAACCTGTGGCACGGCATGCCCGATCCCACCGGCCTGGGCCCCAAGACCATTCCCGAGACCCGCACCGGCCGCAGCTTCGGTCTGCCCATGATCTTCCTGAACGTGCTGTCCGTGATGATGCGGGTGGATGAAGAAAAGAAGGCCCTGTACGAAGAGCGGGCGCAGACCTGCGTGGATGAGATTTTCAAGTACAACTACCATCCCGAGCTGAAGTGCGTTCTGGAAAATGTGGGTCCCAACGGCGAGGCCAACCTGGAATACACCGAGGGCCGCGTTGTCAACCCCGGTCACGACATCGAGGGCGTGTGGTTCATGCTGGAGCACGCGAAGCGCACCGGCAACAAGCAGCTGGTTGCCGATGCCGAGCAGATCTTCAACTGGGCAATCAACGCCGGCTGGGACAAGGAATACGGCGGACTGCTGTACTTCATCGACTGCCTGGGCAATCCCCCCGAGGCCTACGAGCACGACATGAAGCTGTGGTGGCCCCATGACGAGATTCTCATCGCCTCCCTGATGCTCTACCGGGACACCGGGAAAGAAGAATACCTGGACTGGTACTTCAAGACTCTGGACTATGCCAAGGCCCACTTCTCCGATCCTGAGTACGGCGAGTGGTACGGCTACCTGCGCCGGGACGGCCTGCCCACAATGCCCAGCACGAAAGGCTCCACCTTCAAAGGCCCCTTCCATCTGCCCAGAATGCTGATCATGACCGACATCATGCTGGGCCAGCTGCTGGAACGGTAATTGGGGAACATGGTTACCGGCGCTCGTATTGAAACATAAAAATCTTAATTTGAAGCGCAGGGCGCTTCATCCCAATGCGCACCGGCATATGTGTCATCCGGGACTCTTGGGTGGTGCCCGGTAACGTTTTTGCGTGCCAGACTACAACAACCGCCCAGCCAGTGTAGGGGAGGCTCGTAGCCTCCCGCGCAGTATAATCCACAAAAATAAACCGGGTTGGGCGAATTCGTACGATGTCAGACATGATACCATTCAACGGAACACTCAATTTCGTTACGTTGCGGGCGGCTAC
>JALFGI010000298.1 GCA_022777455.1 Clostridiales bacterium
CCGACGCACCACTTGGCTCCCCCTCTGGGGGAGCTGGCTGCCCCGTAAGGGGCAGACTGAGAGGGCAATACATCGATTTCGTCTGCTATTATCTTACTGCGGCACCCTCTCAGTCAGCCTGTTCGGCTGACAGCTCTCCCATAGGGAGAGCCAAGGGGCGCTGCCGTATCTGCCCGTCAAATTACAATTTACCGGGTTCAATCAGGAACGGAAACTGCCGGTTCTCCCCGGGGGTAGGGGAAAACCGGCAGGGATTTCATATGATTATCTGCGGTATCTGTTTTTCTTTTTCTTCTTGGTCTGGCCAGCGGCACGGAACAGCAGGGCGCCGGTGGCCAGCATGGCAAGCACGATCAGGATGATGAGCACCCCGAAGATGCTGCCGCCGCCGGTGGCGGAGCCGTACTGGTAGGGTTCCGCCGTTTGCTCAAACTGATTGCCGAAGACGATGGTCTCCTGGGTGGGCTGGGTGGTGGGCAGAGTCTGTACCGGCAGGGTGGGTGTGGTGGTGGGCTGGGTGTAGACGGGGACGGTGGCTTCCGTGTAAACGGGGATGGTGGGCTCGGTGTACACCGGCAGGGTGGTGGGCTCCGTGACCCAGAAGGTTTCCTGGGGTGCGGTGGTCTCCGGGACTGCCGGCTGGGTGGCCTGAGTGGGCACATAGGGGTCGGTGCCGTCGGAGGAGCGGAACTCAATCCGGTTCTGGAAGGCGCTCTCCAGCTCCTGGATCAGGGAGACCGACCAGGGGTTGGAGGCGGAATAGTAGATGGTGGCGTAGGTGTCCCACAGGCAGTTCAAGTCAAACCGGGGGAAGCCGCCGCTGCAATGGATTTCCTTCAGATTGGAGCAGGAGCGGAAGCTGTTCTCACCAAATTTTTTGAAGGTGGCGGGCAGGGTGATGGAGGTCAGGCCGTCACAGCCGGAGAAGGCATCCTTGCCAATAGAGACGATGCTGTTTCCGAATTCCACACTGGTGAGTGTGTCGTAGTCCTGGAAGGCGTAGGCGCCCACGCTGGTCACGCCGTCGGAGATCACCACCCGGGAGATGCTGTACCTGTACGACGCCCAGGGCGCACCGGTGGAAAAGTCGTACATGTCCCCGGTACCGGTGATGTAGAGGGTGGAGCCTTCCACCGCCCAGGAAAGCTGGGCGCCGCAGGTCACGCCGGCCCCCTCGGAGGCGATATCGGCTGCCTGGACGCTGACGCTGCCCAGAAGCACCAGGGCGCATAGGAAACATAAAACGGTTTTTTTCATTGCCGCAAATCCTTTCTGTGGTTGGTTCTGGAATTATATCATACCCAAAAGCTTTTTGGGAGACACCTAAGAAAAATTTAAGATTTATTCATCATGAAAGAATAGTGCATCCCGCACCGTTTTGGGTGCGGGATGCTTGGAAAAATTATTTCATTAGTTTGCAGACCAGTTCAGAATAGGCGAAGGGGTCGTCCAGGGGCAGCTGGGCCATGAGCTGGGCCTGGCAGCACAGGAGCTGGGCATAGTCCTTGGCCAGCACGGGATCTTCGGTCATCACCCGCTGGAGGGTCTTCACGGCCTCGTGCTCGGGGTTCAGCTCCAGCACCCGGCCCACGGGGTAGGCGAACTCCGGGTTCACCCGCTTCATGTATTTCTCCATCTCAAAGCTCATGCCTGCCTCGGGCACCATGGCGGCGGGGTAACTGCCCAGGTTCTGGGACAGGCGCACCTCCTTCACCTGGTCACCCAGGCTCTCCTTGACGAAGGTGGTGAAGCCCTTGAGCTCCTCGGCCTTCTCCTCGGCCTGCTTCTTTTCCTCGTCGCTCTGCAGTCCCAGGTCCTCGGTGGTGATGTTGCAGAACTTCTTCTCCATGTAGGTCATCAGGGTCTGAGGCACGAACTCGTCCACCTCCTCAGTGAACAGCAGCACGTCGTAGCCCTTGTTTGCCAGCAGCTCCACCTGAGGCAGCTTACTCAGGTGCTCCCGGTTCTCGCCGGGGGCGAAGTAAATCTTCTCCTGACCTTCCGGCATGGCTTCCACATATTCCTTGAGGCTAATGAGCTTGCCCTGCTTGTGGCTGTAGTACAGCAGCAGGTCCTGGCAGCTCTCCTTGTGGGCGCCGTATTCGGACACGGTGCCGTATTTCAGCTGAAGGCCGAAGGCATTGTAGAATTCCTCGTACTTCTCCCGGTCGTTTTCCAGCATGGACTTCAGCTCGGACTTGATCTTCTTCTCGATGTTCCGGGCGATGACGGTGAGCTGGCGGTTGTGCTGGAGCATTTCACGGCTGATGTTCAGGCTCAGGTCCTGGCTGTCCACAATGCCCCGGACGAAGCGGAAGTGCTCAGGCAGCAGATCCTCGCAGTTTTCCATGATCATCACGCCGGAGGAATACAGCTGCAATCCACGCTTGAAGTCCTTGGTGTAGAAATCGTAGGGCGCCTTGCCGGGGATATAGAGCAGGGCCTTGAAGGAGACGCTGCCCTCGGCGCTGGTGTGGATGATGCGCAGGGGCTTGTTGTAGTCGAAGAACTTCTCCCGGTAGAAGGTCTCGTACTCCTCGTCGGTGACATCCTTCTTGGCGCGCTGCCAGATGGGCACCATGGAGTTCAGAGTCTCCATTTCGGTGTAGGTCTCATACTCGGGCTTGTCCTCGGGGGAGTCTTCTTTCTTACGGGTCTTCTCCACTTCCATGACGATGGGGTAGCGGATGTAGTCGGAGTATTTCTTCACCAGATTGCGGATTTCGTACTCGTCCAGGTACTCGCTGTACTTCTCGTCGTCGGTGTCGGCCTTCAGGGTCATGATCACGTCGGTGCCGGGCAGCTCCCGCTCGCAGGGTTCAATGGTGTAGCCGTCGGCGCCGTCGGAAACCCATTTGAAGGCTTCGTCCTGGCCGGCCTTTTTGGAGATAACGGTGACGGAGGAGGCCACCATGAAGGCGGAGTAGAAGCCTACGCCGAACTGGCCGATGATGTCCACATCATCGCTCTTTTCCATGGCCTGCTTGAAGCTGAGAGAGCCGGACTTGCAGATGGTGCCCAGATTCTCTTCCATTTCCTCCCGGGTCATGCCGATGCCGTTGTCGGAAACGGTGAGAATGCGGGCGTCCTTGGCCCGGGTGATGGTGATTTTCAGGTCGTCCTTGTTCACATTCAGGCTGCTGTCCGTCAGGGACAGGTAGGCCAGCTTATCGATGGCGTCGGAGGCGTTGGAGATGATCTCCCGGAGGAAAATCTCCCGGTGGGTATAAATGGAGTTGATCATCAAATCCAGCAGACGCTGGGACTCGGCCTTAAACTGCATTTTTTCCATAATCAATTGGCTTCCTTTCAAATGTGTCTTTAGCACTCTACGTTGCTGAGTGCTAATAATATACCACAGTTTTCAGAAAATGCAAGTGCTCCGAAAAAAGTTCTTGTTTTATTCACAATTGTCCCGATTGGGCGCAGAGGAAAACGGGATGCCGCAGGTTCGTGTTTTTATTGCATTTTCTCCCGGGTTTTCCCTGGAAATTCATGGTTTCTGCCCCTTGATTATTTCCAGGAAGGATGGTAGAATTCAAGCTGAAATATTATAGACTTCCAAAGGAGAACATCATGATTACTGTCAGCAATTTGGGAATGCAGTTCGGCGGCCAGTGGCTGTTCCAGCACGTGGACCTGCAGTTCCTGCCCGGCAACTGCTACGGCATCATCGGTGCCAACGGTGCGGGCAAATCCACCTTCCTGCGCATCCTCACCGGTGACCTGGATTCCACCACCGGCAGCATCACCATCGACCCCACCAAGCGGGTCTCCGTTCTGAAGCAGAACCAGAACGCCTACGACGAATACACCGTTATGGACACCGTCATCATGGGCAACCAGCATCTTTATGATGTGATGAAGGAAAAGGACGCCATCTACGAAAAACCGGACTTCTCCGATGAGGACGGCATTCGCGCCGCTGATCTGGAAGCTGAATTCGCCGAGCTGGGCGGCTGGGAAGCCGAGTCCGATGCCTCCCGCCTTTTGCAGGGTCTGGGCATCGGCACGGAGCTGCACTGCGATGTGATGGCAAATGTGGACCCCCGGCTGAAGGTGAAAATCCTGCTGGCCCAGGCGCTGTTCGGCAATCCCGACATCGTCATGCTGGACGAGCCCACCAACAACCTGGACATCGAGGCCATCAACTGGATGGAGGATTTCCTGCTGGACTTCCCCGGCATGGTCATCGCCGTCTCCCACGACCGCCACTTCCTGAACACCGTGTGTACCCACACCGTGGACATTGACTACGGCAAGATCAAGATGTACGTGGGCAACTACGATTTCTGGTACGAATCCTCCCAGATGGTTCAGGCCATGATCCGCAACAAGAACAAGAAGAACCAGGAGAAAATCGAGGAACTGCAGCTGTTCATCCAGCGTTTCTCCGCCAACAAATCCAAAGCCAAGCAGGCAACCGCCAGAAGAAAGCTGCTGGACAAGCTGACCGTGGAAGAAATGCCCTGCTCCACCCGGCGCTATCCCTTCGTCGGCTTCCAGCAGGAGCGGGAGCTGGGCAAGGATGTGCTGACGGTGAAGGATGTTTCCGTCACCGTGGACGGCGTGAAGCTGCTGGACAAGGTATACTTCTCCGTGAACCGCACCGACAAGATCGCCTTTGTGGGTGAAAACGAGCTGGCACAGACTGCCCTGTTCAAGGTGCTCATGGGCGAGCTGGAGCCGGACGAGGGGTCCATCAAGTGGGGCGTGTCCACCATCCGCAGCTACCTGCCCAAGGATAACTCCGAATATTTCGAGGGCAATGAGATGGAGCTGGTGGACTGGCTGCGCCAGTATTCCGCCAAGAAGGACGATGTGTACCTCCGGGGCTTCCTGGGTCGGATGCTGTTTTCCAACGAGGATGTGTTCAAGCCCGTGAACGTGCTCTCCGGCGGCGAGAAGGTGCGCTGTATGCTCAGCAAGATGATGCTCTCCGGGGCCAACGTGGTGCTGCTGGATCAGCCCACCAACCACCTGGACATGGAATCCATCCAGGCGGTGAACAAGGGCCTGGAAGCCTTCCCCGGGGTGGTGCTGCTTGCCTCCCACGACCACGAGTTGCTGACCTCCACCTGCAACCGGGTTATCGCTTTCCAGCCTGACGGCACCATCATCGACAAGTACGGCACCTACGACGACTATCTGGAATGGATGGCCCAGCGGAAAGCGGCAGAGCAGTAATTCCCCGCATACTCCACTGTAGTAGTCTGTAACACATAAAATTGTAATTTGGCGTACCGGAACTGACGCACCTCTTGGCTCCCCCTCTGGGGGAGCTGGCTGCCCCGCGAGGGGCGCCCCTGAGAGGGCCAGTATGGCGGATTCCTGCCGTCATTATCTTACTGCGGTACCCTCTCAGTCAGCCTGTTCGGCTGACAGCTCTCCCAAAGGGAGAGCCAAGGGGCGCTGCCGCGCCAGCGTGCCAAATTACAATTTTTAAGAGTTACAAACTACTACAATGGCGCACAGCAGTGATCCGATTTCTCTTTATGGGAGTATAATGATATGGAAAAAATATTGGATATTATTACAGAAAAAATGCAGCAGGCCTTCACGGCGGCGGGGTATGACTCGTCTTTTGGCCGGGTGACGGTTTCCAACCGGCCGGACCTGTGCGAATACCAGTGCAACGGCGCGATGGCCGCTGCCAAGCAGTACAAGTGCGCGCCCATCCAGATTGCCAAGGCCGTGGCGGAGCAGCTGGACAAGAGCGACTACGATTTGTGCGAGGCGGTGATGCCGGGCTTCATCAATCTGAAGCTCTCCGGCACCTTCCTGGCAAATTATCTGGAAGCCATGCGCACCGAAAAGGACTTCGGCGTGGAGAAAATCGGGGCGGGCAAGACCATTGTGGTGGACTACGGCGGCGCCAATGTGGCAAAGCCCCTGCACATCGGCCACCTGCGTCCCGCCATCATCGGTGAAGCCCTGAAGCGGCTGTATTCCTTCCTGGGCTACAACGCCATCGGCGACGTGCACCTGGGGGACTGGGGCCTGCAGATGGGTCTGATCATCGCCGAGCTCCAGGAGCGGGAGCCGGAGCTTCCTTATTTTGACGAAGGCTTCACCGGGGAGTACCCCAAGGAAGCGCCCTTCAACGTCACCGATCTGGAAGAAATCTATCCCACCGCCTCCGCCAAAAAGGCCGACCCGGAATTCTCCCACAAGGCCCACCAGGCTACCCTGGAGCTGCAGCAGGGCCGCCGGGGCTACCGGGCACTGTGGCAGCACATTATGAATGTGTCCGTGGCGGATCTGAAAAAGAACTACGACAACCTAGATGTCCACTTTGAAAAGTGGCTGGGCGAGTCCGATGCCGATCCCTACATCCCCGCCATGGTGGAGGATATGAAGAACCGGGGCATCGCCGTTCCCTCCGAGGGCGCCTGGGTCATCCCCGTGGCGGAAGAGGGGGACAAGAAGGAAATGCCTCCCTGTATTCTGGTCAAATCCGACGGCTCTGCCATCTATGCCACCACCGACCTTGCCACCCTGGTGCAGCGGATGCAGGACTGGCATCCCGACAAGGTACTCTACGTCACCGACAAGCGGCAGAACCTCCACTTTGAGCAGGTATTCCGGGCTGCCCGGAAGGCGGGCATTGTAGGACCCGAAACCGAGCTGGAGCACGTGGGCTTCGGCACCATGAACGGCAAGGACGGCAAGCCCTTCAAAACCCGGGACGGCGGTGTCCTCCGGCTGGAGCAGCTGATTGCCGATATGACCGATTTTGTCCGCACCAAGGTTGTGGAGAACAAGATCGTGGGCGAGGACGAGGTGGAGACTACCACCGCCAAGATCGCCATGGCCGCTTTGAAATATGGCGACCTTTCCAACCAGCCTACCAAGGACTACAATTTCGATATGGAGCGCTTCGCTGCCTTTGAAGGCAACACCGGGCCCTATATCCTGTACACCATCGTGCGGATCAAGAGCATCCTGTCCCGCTACGGCGCCTGGGAGAATCTGCCCATCCAGGCTCCTGCCAATCCTTTCGCCAAGGAACTGATGCTCTCCATCACCAAGCTGGGTCCCAGTCTGGAAGCCGCCCTGCGTGGCTCTGCCCCCAATCTTGTCTGCGCCTATATTTATGAGCTTGCCGGCTGCGTGAACAAATTCTATCACGAGACCCGCATCCTCTCGGAAGAGGACGAGACCCTGAAGGCGGGCTACATCGCCCTGATCGGCCTGGCCAAAGACGTGCTGGAGCAGTGCATCTCCATCCTGGGCTTCTCCGCCCCGGAAAAAATGTAAAAGATTCTGTATTAAAAATCTCCCATTCCTCCGATTTCTCGGTTGGAATGGGAGATTTTTTGTGAGGTTGCAACAAGAAGAAAAATTGTAATTTATCGATGTGACGGTACGGTGGAAATACCTTCCCCCGGGGGGAAGGTGCCCCAGTGCGCACACTGGGGCGGATGAGGAATGGCG
>JALFGI010000008.1 GCA_022777455.1 Clostridiales bacterium
GGTCTCCGCTTTCCTGGCGGGCATGGCAGGCGCGCTGTACGGCCTGAACTATTCCTCCCTGGATGCGGCCAAGTTTAATTTCAATACATCCATTAACATTCTGGTCTTCGTGGTGCTGGGCGGCATGGGCAATATTCTGGGCTCCGTCATCTCTGCCACAGTGCTCTACATTCTCCCCGAGGCCATGCGGGGCCTGGCCAATTACCGTATGATTATCTACGCCGTGGTGCTGATCCTGGTGATGCTCTTCACCTGGTCCCCCAAAATGAAGGAACTGAACTCCGTGGTGATGGATAAGATCCGCTGTATGTTCAAGAAAGAAAAACAGAAGGAGGCGCAGGCACAATGAGCAATCTCTATCCTAAGAATACCGTTCAGGTGCCCACCTTCAATACCTACCGGGAATCCGACGCAGGCAAGCCCCTGGTGCTGGATGTGCGCAACCTGGGCATTGATTTCGGCGGTTTGACCGCCGTGGACAGCTTCAGCGTTTCCCTGGGCCCCACGGAGATCTGTGGCCTGATCGGCCCCAACGGTGCGGGCAAAACCACCATTTTCAACCTGCTTACCGGTGTTTACCAGCCCACCCGGGGTTCCGTGCTGATCAACGGAATCGACACCAAGGGCATGAGCACCTTCAAGGTCACCAAGTTGGGCATTGCCCGGACCTTCCAGAACATCCGCCTGTTCACCGATATGTCGGTGCTGGACAACGTGAAGGTGGGAATGCACAATCAGATCAAGTGCTCCTTTGTTTCCAGCCTGTTCCATCTGCCCAGCTATTTTGCGGCGGAGAAGAAGGCCAATGCCCGGGCCATGGAGCTGCTGGACTTTATGGGTCTGGCTGACCTGGCCGACCAGAAGGCGGGCAGCCTGCCCTACGGCGTCCAGCGCCGGCTGGAAATCGTCCGTGCTCTGGCCACCAATCCCTCCATCATCCTGCTGGACGAGCCCGCTGCCGGTATGAACCCCAGCGAGACCACCGAGCTGATGCACCAGATCAGAAGAATCCGGGACACCTTCCACATTGCCATTTTCCTCATCGAGCATGACATGAACCTGGTGATGAATGTGTGCGAGACCATCGCCGTGCTGAACTACGGCCGCCTGATTGCCAAGGGCACCCCTGAGGAAATCCGTCAGAATCCCACCGTGATTGAGGCCTACCTGGGCAAGGAGGACGCAGAATGAGCATGCTGAGAATTGACGACATTCATGTGTATTACGGCGCCATCCACGCCATCAAGGGCGTTTCCTTTGAAGTCAACGAAGGAGAGATCGTGGCCCTGATCGGCGCCAACGGCGCAGGCAAGAGCACCATCCTGAAAACCGTCTCCGGCCTGATGCACCCCCGCCAGGGCACCATCACCTTCTGTGACGAAAACATCACCCACACCGATGCCTGCAAGCTGCTGCCCAAGGGCCTGGCTCAGGTGCCGGAGGGACGCCGGATTTTCCTGCAGATGACCGTGCAGGAGAACCTGGAAATGGGTGCTTTCATCAAGAAAACCGTGGATCCCAAGGACCTGGAAATGGTGTTCGAGTATTTCCCACGGCTGAAGGAGCGCCGCAAGCAAGTGGCGGGAACCCTGTCCGGCGGCGAGCAGCAGATGCTGGCCATGTCCCGGGCCCTCATGAGCCATCCCAAGCTGATGATGCTGGACGAGCCCTCCATGGGCCTGGCTCCCATCCTGGTGGACCAGATTTTCGACATCATCAAGGAACTGCACAAGGCCGGCACCACCATTCTGCTGGTGGAGCAGAACGCCAGAAAAGCCCTGCAGATTGCCGACCGGGCCTATGTGCTGGAAACCGGCAACATCACCCTCTCCGGCACCGGCGCAGAGCTTGCCAAGTCCGACGAGGTCCGCAAGGCCTACCTGGGCGGCTGATGCAAAAATTTTCCGTTGCTGCATAAGATAGTATATCCAACAAAAGCTGCTGCGCGTTTTGCCGGCAGCTTTTTTGATTTTGGGAGGGGGATCCCCATGTGCCGCAAAAGAGATTTGCACAACTGCTGCCTGCTTTGCTTTGCCCTGGGGCTGCTGTTCGGCCGGTGGGTGGAATCCTGGTTCATCTGCGGCGGAATTGTGGTGTTTTGCTTCTGTATGCCCCTGCTGCGGCGAAGATAACGGAACGTGCGATATAGATAAATTGTAATTTGGAGTACCGGACCCCCCTTGGCTCCCCCCTCTGGGGGAGCTGGCTGCCCCGTAAGGGGCGCCCCTGAGAGGGCAGCGTGGTTCGTTTCGGATGCTATTATCTTACTCTTACTGAGGTACCCTCTCAGTCAGCCTGTTCGGCTGACAGCTCTCCCAAAGGGAGAGCCAAGGGGCGCTGCTGTATCTGCCCGCCAAATTTCAGTTTGGTAAAACAGACTGACAGGCATAATTCTCATTTTGGAATCATATCCTTGCCCAGAATCATACTGGAAGGAGTGTTCCGAATGGAAATGGCATTTCAGAAAACCCAGGCTCCCTGCCTGACCGGGGCGGTGCGGGAGGTGCAGAATTCCGAGCAGACCCAGGAGCTCCGCCTGCCGGACGGTTTTCCGGACGTGGGCAAGGTGCTGTGTGCCTGGGGACAGACGATTCTCAGAGGGAAGGAATGGCGCTCCGACAGTATCCTGGTCAGCGGCGGGATGCTGATGTGGGTACTTTACACCCCGGAGGACGGAACCGGCCCCCGGGTTCTGGACGGATGGCTGCCCTTCCAGATGCGCTGGCAGCTGCCCACAGACTCTCCGGAGGGGGTGATCCGGGTTTCGGCCCTGACCCGGTTCGCCGATGCCCGGTCCGTCTCTCCCCGGAAGCTGATGCTCCGGGGCGGCATTGGCATTCAGGCGGAGGTGTGGGCCCCCAACCGGCTGGAATACTGGCAGTGCGCCGGGGAGCCAGAGGGGGTGGAGCTGCTGCGCCGCCGCTATCCCGTCCGGCTGCCCAGGGAAGCGGGGGAGAAGAATTTCACCCTGGAAGAGGACCTGACCGCCGGCGTCAGCCCGGAGGGCCTGCTGTATTACACCCTGCGGCCGGAAATAGCAGAGCAGAAGGTGCTCTCCGACAAGATCGCCTTTCGGGGCAATGCCAACCTCCATGTCCTGCTGCAGTGTGGCGACGGCAGGGTCATAGCCCAGGATTTCCAGCTGCCTTTTTCTCAATTTGCCGAGCTCCATGAGAGCTACGGCCCGGAGGCTCAGGTGGATGTGACCTGCGCTGTGACCAATCTGGAGCTGGAGAAGGACGAAAACGGAACCCTCCATGCCCGGTGCAGCATTGCGGCTCAGTACCTGGTGGACGATGTGACCACCCTGGAAACGGTGTCCGATGCCTATGTCCCCGGGATGCAGCTCCGGCTGGAACAGCAGCAGCTGGAGCCCAACGCCATTCTGGAAAAACGGATGGAGACGGTATCCGCCGAGGGGAATTTCCAGGGGGAGCTGGGGCAGGTGGACGATGTGAGCTTCCTGCCGGACTTTCCCAGGCAGTTCCGGGAAAACGGAGGCATCTCCCTGGAGATTCCCGGCACCATTCAGGTGCTGTCCCATGATGAGCAGGGGAATCTCCGGGCCTCCTCCAGCCGGTGGGAGGGAAAGCTCCGTCTGCCCACCGGGGAGGACTGTACCCTTGCCGCCATGCCCATGACGGCCCCTAGCCCCCAGAACATCTCCGGCGGCAGCGGCACGGTCTACCGGGCGGAGCTTCCCCTGCAGCTCACCACCACCGGCGGCCGAGGTATTCCCATGGTCACGGAGCTGGAGTGGGGCCCGGAGGACCAGCCAAACCAACAGCGGCCCAGCCTGATTCTGCGCCGGGCAGGGGGCGAGAGCCTGTGGGACATTGCCAAAAAGAGCGGCTCCACCGTGGCTGCCATCCGCAGCGCCAACAAGCTCCAGGAAGAACCGAAACCCGGGCAGATGCTGCTGATTCCCGTGCTTTAATTCGCCGAAAAATTCAAAAAAGCGCCGTCCCGAGGGAGAGCCGGGGCGGCGCTTTGGCAGACTGTCGCATCGCTGGGGATATGTCCGCCGTTAGAAAGCATAGTGAATTTTGGATGGATTATGCAATCGGATTATGTCGAAAGAAATAAAACGCCTTTGGGCGCTTCCTTGACGGGGACAAAGAAACTGTGGTATACTGGACAAAAAAGAGAAAGAGGATCAAAATGGACGCACAGGAAGAAAAATACATTAAAATGACCACCCCTCCCGTGGAGAAGCTGATCTGCCGCCTGGCGGTGCCCTGCATTGTGAGCATGCTGGTTACCTCCTTTTACAACATGGCGGACACCTATTTTGTGGGCATGCTGAAAAGCAACGCGGCCACCGGCGCAGTGGGTGTGGTGTTCTCCATGATGGCAGTGATCCAGGCTGTAGGCTTCTTCTTCGGCCAGGGCAGCGGCAATTACATCTCCCGGGAGCTGGGGAAGAAGCATTATGCCGAAGCCTCCCAGATGGCATCCACCGGTTTCTTTTCCGCCCTGGCAACGGGACTGATTATCTGCGTTTTCGGCCAGATTTTTCTGAAGCCGCTGGCGTTGTTCCTCGGCTCTACTGAGACGATTCTGCCCTACACCGAGGCCTATCTGAAGGTCATTTTGCTGGGCGCCCCCTGGATGTGTGCCTCCTTTGTGCTGAATAACCAGCTCCGCTTTCAGGGCAGTGCCAGCTATGCCATGGTGGGCATCGTCGTTGGCGCGTTGGTGAACATTGTGCTGGACCCCATTCTGATTTTCGGCCTGGATCTGGGGGTGGCGGGTGCCGGCTGGGCCACCATCCTCAGCCAGCTGCTCAGCTTCTGTCTGCTGCTCCTGGGTACCCGGAAGGGGGGGAACATCCGCATCCGGCTGAGGGATTTCCGGATCAGCAGGCATTATTATCTTTGGATTTTCAAGGGCGGCGTGCCCTCCCTGGCCCGGCAGAGCCTGGCCTCCGTTGCCACCATCTGCCTGAACAACGCCGCCATGCCCTACGGGGATGCCGCCATTGCCGCCATGGGTGTTGTCCAGCGCCTCACCATGTTCGGCGCTTCCGCCATGCTGGGCTTTGGCCAGGGCTTCCAGCCGGTGTGCGGCTTTAACTATGGTGCGGGTCTTTATTCCCGGGTGCGCCGGGGCTTCTGGTTCTGCGTGAAGGTTTCCACCCTGGGTCTGCTGGCCATTTCTGCTCTGGGCTATGTCTTTGCGCCCCGGCTCATTGCCCTGTTCCGGGACGATGCTCAGGTAATCCTCTTTGGTTCGGCTGCCCTGCGGTATCAGTGCCTGACCTTCTGTGTCCAGGGCTGGGTGGTGATGAGCAATATGATGCAGCAGTCCATGGGCAAAACCGTCCCCGCCACCTTCCTGTCCGTGGCCCGGCAGGGATTGTTTTTCATTCCCTTGGTGTGGATTCTCAGTGCCGCCTTCGGCTTCACCGGCATCCAGATCACCCAGCCCGTGGCGGATTTTCTTACCTTCCTCTGCGCCGTCCCCATCCAGCTCCACGTCCTGCGCTCCATGCCGGCGGATAAATGAGTTCAAATACCTGCGGCATGCCGTTGGATGTATTATTTACACTTCAGTCACAAATAGCCCGGAAAAATTTCTGGTAATGGTTGACAGACGGTGGTATAATAACAGGCAGAGAATTTTTAAGAGAAGGTGCTTTTTTATGACCAAAGTAGATATTTATTCCGGCTTCCTGGGAGCCGGCAAGACCACCCTGATCAAGAAGCTGATTTCCGAGGGCTACAAGGGACAGAAGCTGGTGCTCATCGAGAATGAGTTCGGCGAGATCGGCATTGACGGCGGCTTCCTGCAGGATGCGGGCATCAACATCACCGAAATGAATTCCGGCTGCATCTGCTGCTCCCTGGTGGGTGACTTCGGCAAGGCTCTGGAAAAGGTGATCGCCGAGTACCATCCCGACCGCATCATCATCGAGCCCTCCGGTGTGGGCAAGCTGTCCGATGTCATCGGCGCCGTGAACAAGGTTACGGGCGACGAAGTGACCCTGGGCTACACCGTGGCCGTGGTGGACGCAGGCAAGGTGAAGGTGTATATGAAGAACTTCGGCGAGTTCTACAACAACCAGATCGAAACCGCCTCCACCATCATCCTGTCCCGTACCGATTCCATCAATCAATTCAAGCTGGACACCGCTGTGGAGATGCTCCGGGAGCACAACCAGGTCGCTTCCATCGTCACCACTCCCTGGAATGACCTCACCGGCGCGCAGCTGATCGAGGCCATGGAAGGCAAGGCTTCCCTGGCTGCCGAGCTGGCCAGACTGGAACAGGAGCGCCTGGAAGAAGAGGAGGACGATGACGACTGCTGCTGTCACCACCATCACGATGATGACGACGATGAGGACGAACACGAACACCATCATCACTGTCATCACGATCATGATGAGGACGAGGAGCACGAACATCACCACCACCATCACGATGATGATGAGGAGGACGAGCACGAGCATCACCACCACCATCACGATGAGGATGGCGAGGATGAGCCTGAACATCATCACCATGACCATGATGAGCACTGCTGCTGCCATGACCACGATCATGAGGAGCATGAGCATCACCATCATCATCACCATCACCATGCCGACGAGGTGTTCACCTCCTGGGGCGTGGAAACCTCCAAGAAGTTCGACAAGGCCACGGTGGAGGCCGCTCTGAAGGCTCTGGATACCGAGAAGTACGGCATGATCCTCCGTGCCAAGGGCATCCTGCCCGCCGTGGACGGCACCTGGATTCACTTCGACTATGTGCCCGAGGAGGCCAACATCCGCACCGGTTCCGCGGACATCACCGGCAAGCTCTGCGTTATCGGTTCCAAGCTGGATGAGGCTGCTATTGCTCAGCTCTTCGGGGTGTAAGCCATGCAGCAGATTCCTGTCTATGCCTTTACCGGCTTCCTGGATGCCGGTAAAACCAAATTCATCCAGGAGACCCTGGAAGACCCCCGGTTCAACGCCGGAGAGCGCACCCTGGTGCTGATCTTCGAGGAAGGGGAGGAGGAGTATGACCTCTCCACCTATCCCGGGAAGAACGTGTACCTGGAGGTGCTGGACCAGGAAACCGTGACGGAAGAACAGCTGCTGGCCCTGCAGAAAAAGTACAAAGCCGAGCGGGTGGTTGCCGAGCTCAACGGCATGCAGCTGGTGGCGGACCTTTACAACCGCTTTCCTCAGAGCTGGGCCATCGCCCAGGAGGTCATGTTCGCCGACTCCACCACCTTCATGGCCTATAATTCCAATATGCGCAACCTGGTGATGGACAAGCTGATGGGCGCCCAGATGGTAGTGTTCAACCGCCTGACTCCCGGTCAGGACACCATGCCCTTCCACAAGCTGGCCCGGGCTGCCAACCGGCGCATCGACATTCTCTACGACTATACCGACGGTACCACCCAGTTTGACGATGTGGTTGACCCTCTGCCCTTCGACATCAACGCTCCCGTCATCCAGATCAAGGATGAGGATTTTGCCCTATGGTATCGGGACGTGACCGAGGAACCGGAGAAATATGCCGGCAAGACCGTGTGCTTCAAGGCCCAGGTGGCCATGCTCCGCCGCCAGAAGGAGGGAATGTTTGCCCCCGGCCGGTTTGTAATGACCTGCTGCGTGGAGGACATCCAGTTCTGCGGCATTCCCTGCCGTTACGCCGATGCCAAGTCCCTGGAATCCCGGAGCTGGGTGCAGGTGACGGCGGCCATTTCCGCCGAGAAACATCCCCTGTACAAGGGCGACGTGGGCCCCGTCCTCACCGCCACGGAGGTAGTGCGCAATGTTCCCCCCGCCGACCCGGACGTGGCAACGTTTTAATGACGGAGCACGTTTGCGCGGCAAACAGGTAAATACACACAAAAAATTCCCTGCTTCCGATCCGAAGCAGGGAAATCTTATTTCATAAACTTGTCGATGGCCTGGCACAGATCGTCGATGGCTTCCTGATCTCCGGCGGCCACGGCATCCACCATGCAGTGGCGCATGTGATCCTTGAGGATTACTTTCCCGGTATTGTCCAGGGCGGAGCGGACGGCGGCCAGTTGGATCAGCACGTCGGAGCAGTCCTCTCCATTTTCCACCATTCGGCGCACCTTTTCCAGATGTCCGATGGCCCGGGAGAGCCGGTTGAGCACGGCCTGCTGATTTTCGTGGACATGACCGTGGGAATGGGGGATTCCGTGGGCATGGAGGTAGGCATGATCGTGTTCATGCTCATGGTCGTGGTTATGCTCGTGTTCGTGGAATTCGTCCAATTTTGGTCACCTCCGTCAGATACCAGATTATTATACCCCCAATGCGCCGGGTACGCAAGCCCCGTGGGGGGATATTTTCCGAAAAATAAATTCTTTGACATCGATGAAAATCCGGGCTATAATAGAGAAAAAATTGCAAAGGAGCCTTCTTTATGCATCTTGATCATGACCACATTGCCGGCGGTGCCCATACCCATGAGCACAGCCACGAGCACGCCCATGCGCATACCCACGCCGACGGCACCACCCATACCCACGAGCATGTCCACGAGCACACCCACGACCATGAGCACCCCCACACCCACGAGGAGCTCCACGCCATGGGCATTCCCCACACCCATGACCATGACGATCACGACCATCATCATGACCACGGGTGCGATCACAGCTGCGACGGCTGTGCCACGCCCTGTGAGCACACCCCCATGGAAGAGCTGATGGCCCTGATGCAGTACATGGTGGGCCACAACGCCGCCCACGCCCGGGAGCTGGCCGATCTGGCCGTCCAGCTGGAGCAGGCCGGGAACCACACCGCCTACGAGCAGGTGATGGCCGCCGTTTCCGATTTTGAAAAGGGCAACATGCGCCTGAGCGTGGTGCTGTCCAGCATGAAAGGATAATCAATATGTGTCTTTCTACCGTTTATAAGAACAGCAAGACCCCTGAGGCCGTGCTGATGAAAAATGTGATGAGCATTGAATGCCGGGATGGCATGGTGATCCTCACCGACCTGATGGAACGCCAGATGGCCATCGAGGGTACTTTGGAAAAAGCCAACCTGGTGGACGGCTATGTCATTGTGAAGGAAGCCGTTCCCGCCTGAAAACAGAATACGTCGGAGCAGTTTCTTAATGAAATGTTAAAAACTGCCCCGACTTTTTTGTTGAAAAACTACAAATTGTATGATACAATCAAGAAAACAGACTTTATTCCGAGAGGTGATGGGATGTTCGCGCGCTACCTTTCTGTGTTTTTCATATCCATGGTTCCGCTGATTGAACTGCGCGGCGCCATTCCCATTGCCGTGGGCATGGGGATTGAGCCAATTCATGCCATTGTGGTTTGTGCGGTGGGCAATCTGATTCCCGTCCCGGTGATCTATTTCTTCGCCCGAAAGTTTCTCGTCTGGGGCCTGGACAAGCGGTTCGTGGGCGGTATTTGCCGCTTCTTCCATGACAAAGGGGAGAAGGCCGGCGCCAAGCTGTCCGGCAGGGCAGGGAAGGTGGGGCTGATGCTGGCCCTGGCTTTGTTCGTGGGCATTCCCATTCCCGGCACCGGCGCCTGGACGGGAACCCTGGGGGCGAGCTTTTTGAACATGGGGGTCAAGGAGACTGCCTGCTCCGTCTGTGCCGGTGTGGCCCTGGCGGCGGTGATCATGACTACCGTGAGCCTTGTGGGTGTGCATGTATTTGGCCTGTAACGGCCCCAAATAAGGAGGAAAACATTATGGCAGATTGTCTTTTCTGCAAAATCATTGCCGGGGAAATCCCCTCCACCAAGGTGTACGAGGACGATTCCGTCTTTGCCTTCCGGGACATTGCGCCCCAGGCACCTACCCACATCCTGGTGATTCCCAAGGCCCACATCTCCGGCTGCAACGGTGTTACCCCGGAGAACAGCGCTGTGGTGGCCCACATTTTTGAAGTCATTCCTCAAATTGCCGCTGCCGAGGGCCTCACCGGAGGCTACCGGGTGGTGTCCAACTGCGGCGACGATGCCGGACAGACCGTGCACCATCTCCACTTCCACATCCTGGGCGGCCAGAAGCTGGCCCTGGAAATGGCCTGATAGGAACGAATACCGAAAAAGACTGCCCGCGGGCAGTCTTTTTTGCGCGGTTATCGGGATTGGGCGGTAAGTCGGTAAATTGGAATTTCCCGGGCAGTGCCTGCGGGCAATGGCACATCGGATTTGGGCAATTGTCTCAGCCTAGTACGCCGAACGAGGCCGATATACACCTGTTTTTGAAATAAAAAAGAGGGGGACTTCCTTGGGGGAAGCCCTCCTTTTTGTGTATGAAAATTACTTTTCCCACCCGAAGCCCTGGAACACGGGCTTCCCGGTGTACCGGTGGGCCTGCTTTTGGCCCCGGAGGATTTCCAGGACGCTTTCTGCCATGGCCTCCTGCTCGCATTCTCCGGGGTAAACGGTGATGGGAGCAATCCATTCGCAGCGCTGTTTTACGCCGTCTACAATGTCGCTGAAGCGTACCAGGCCGCCGGTGAGCAGGATACCGTCCACCTTGCCCTCCAGCACCGCTGCCATGGCGCCGATGGATTTGCAGATCTGGTAGATCATGGTGTTCCAGATGACGGATGCCTTCCGGTCCCCGGCATCCACCATAGCGTGGATGGTGTCGGAATTGGAGGTGCCGAAATGGCTCACAAAGCCGCCTGCCCGGGAGAGCATTTTCTTCACTTCCTCCGTGGAGTGCCCGGCCTCCAGATAGGTCAACACCTCCATCACCGGGATGGAGCCCAGGCGGGTGGGGGTGAAGGGACCGTCGCCGCCGGCGCCCTCGGTGCTGTCGATCATTTTCCCCTTGCAGTGGGCGGTGACGGTGATCCCCCCGTCGATGTGGCTGACGATGAAATTGCAGTCGGCATAATTTTTGCCCATGGCTCTGGCGTGGATGGCGGCAATGCCCTTCTGGTTCAGCACATGGGTCTGAGCCCGGCGGTAGAGCCCTGCGATGCCGGTGGGCCGGGCGTAGTCGCACAGCTCATCTACATTGGTGGGATTCACGGTGTACATCTTCCCGCCGAATTCCCGGCCCAGCTCCCAGGCAATCATGACCCCCAGCTTGGCGGGGTGGTCGCTGCCTCCCACACCGGCGGCGGTGTCGGCCACCAGGCGCTCATCGATTTCCATCACGCCGGCCTGCTGGGGACAGGCGCTGCCGCCCCGACCCACAAAGGCATCGATCTCGGAGAGCTTCAGGCCGTGACGGCTCATGAAATCCTCAATAAAGGCCCGGCGCATGGGCACCTGGTCGTTGACGGTGGGGTAAGAAAGCAGCACCGGGGCATCGTGGAAGACGCTCTCGGTGTAAACATTTTTTTCATTTTCAAAATAGCTGACCTTAGTGGAGGTGGAGCCTGGGTTGATGACCAGCATTTTATATATTGTTTCCATGTAAATCTCCTTTTAAGGAAAAATGATTCTGTAGATGACGCACAAGCGGGTAAATTGTAATTTGAAGCGCAGGGCGCTTCACCCCGATGCGTGCTCGGCTGGTGTGTCGTCGATACACTCCTGGGCACCGCTCGATTCGTTTTTGCACGCCATGATTGGATGGGAAATCATTTTTACTGCGCAAAATCGTTACCGGGCTTTACCCAGGAGTCCCGGATTTCACACCAGCCCGGTGCGCCATTGTCTGCGGGCACTGCCCGCCAAATTACAATTTGTCGGTCTGTTGCGTGAGAGGGTTCAGCATCCGTCCGGGCCACAGAAATGACCGGGGCCGGTGAAGGCATTGTCGTTGAGGATGCGCAGCATTTCCGCTTCCGTGTAATCGCTCAGGTTGATCTTCTTCCCATCCATATAGATGGTGGGAACGCCCTGGGGCTTCAGTACCTCTCGGGCGTAGGTGACGGCCTGGCGCTCTTTTTCGGTGTAGCGGCTATCCAGCAGAGCCTTGGTGAAATCCGCCTCATCCAGGCCGATCTCGCCGGCCAGAGCGGCCAGCACGGATACTTCACCGATGTCCAGCTCCCGGATGAAATAGGCCCGGTACAGCAGGTCGTTGTATTCCTCGCCCTTGCCGTGGTCGCAGGAGTAGTACCAGCCCTCGAAGGCCAGCCGGGTGTAGGGCCGGGGAATCACCTTGGGGGGCAGCTTCATATCCAGCTCCATCTGGCGGCAGGGCTCCACCAGTATCTGATAGTTCGCCCGGCGGCGCTGGTCGTGGTAGGTGTCCACCCGCTCTTTGGGCTCCGGGGTCAGTTCATAGGGCTGATAAGTGATGCTTGCCTGAATGCCTGCCTTCCTGAGTGCCCGGTGCAGCGCCTCCTTGGCAACCAAACAGTAGGGGCATACATAATCAGAGACGAATAGAATTTCCATATGCGTACCTCACGTTCATTTGTCTGTGCACAGTATACTACTTTTTTCCTCCGAGTTCAAGCAGAATATACAAAAAAGAGGCTGCCTTACGCAGGTAAGACAGCCTCTGGGAAATGTGATTAGTCCCACATATGACGCTCCAGATACTGCTCCAGATCATAGTCATAGCGGAAGCGGACGTTCTGAATGGGTTCTCCCTCCAAAATGGACAGGTAGGCCTTCTGGTGGATGGCGTTCTGCTCCTGGTTGCCCATGGACAGATGGTTGGCTACCATCAGCGCAAAGGCGGCATCGGGATAGCGCAGCTCCACATCGTTCCATTTTTCGGGGGGTGTACGCAGCAGCTCCTTCATGCCGGGGATTTTGCTGTAGACAGCCTGCTCCCGGGCGGCCAGGTCCTGCATCCGGATCGGGTTATGTTGTGTGCATTGCATGTCGTGATTCTCCTTCAAGCAAAACTCGACGTGAATCATACCATGAAAAAACCTGAAAAACAAGTCTTGACAAGGGTTCCGTCACCGGGAATTTTACCGGAGCATCTGTCCGATTATTTGGACACAAAACGATTTTTGGAAGAAAAAGTTCAGATGAGAGACAAAATCTCCCCTTGGATGGAATCAATAGAGCGCATCTGGCCATCCTGACAGCAGGTAATTTCCTTCCAGCCGAGTTTCCTGCTGCAATACTGCGCCGCCTGGCGGCTGCGGTCCAGGTAGGGGAGATTGCCCTCGTGGATGTCCTTTTTGCTCTCATCCCCTTGGTAGCGGCCGGTCATCAGCTTCTGGCTGACGGCGGGGTCCACGTTCAGGTAGATTACGGTATCCGGGGCGGGAATGCCCAGAAGGGTGTATTCAAAATGGAACAGCCAATTTAAAAATTCGTCCCACTGCTCTTCGGGCAGCTTGCTGCACTGGTGAACGGCATTGGAGGTGGTGTACCGGTCGGCCACCAGAATGCCGCCCCGGGCGTAGAATTCTCCCCAGTCCTGTTTGTAAGAGGCAAAACGGTCCACCGCGAAGAAGGTGGAGGCGGCGTAGGCATTCACATCCCCCGGCTCCTTGCCGAACTGGCCTCCCAGGTACATTTTTACCAGGGCGGAGGAGTCTGAGGCATAATTGGGAAAGGAAATTTTCCGCACCCGCTGCCCCCGGGCGGAGAGATTTTTCACCAGCTCCGCCGCCTGGGTTCCCTTTCCGCTGCCGTCCAGGCCCTCAATCACGATTAGTTTTCCCATGATTATCGCTTCTTTCTCAGTTGTCAGACAAATTGTAATTTGGCGACCGGAACCGACGCACCTCTTGGCTCCCCCGCTGGGGGAGCTGGCTGCCCCGTAAGGGGCAGACTGAGAGGGCAGGCATTTTGATTTCGGGTGCTAATATCTTACTGCGGTACCCTCTCAGTCAGCCTGTTCGGCTGACAGCTCTCCCAAAGGGAGAGCCAAGGGGTGCTGCCGTATCTGCCCGCCAAACTACAATTTGTCGTTTCGATTATGTGAACAACATCATATCACATTTTTCATCAGATGGCAACGCTTTGGCGGAAATCAGGCTGGGGACTGGCCCAGGGTCACCCGGCGGAGGACGATTTGATACACATCCCAGAAGGTCAGCTTCTCCACCGACTCTCCCGCCACCAGAGGAAGCTGGATCAGCATTTTGTCGTCGGAGTACACCTTGATGGTGCCCAGGTTCTGCCCCTTTTCCACCGGAGCGGGGACGGCC
>JALFGI010000051.1 GCA_022777455.1 Clostridiales bacterium
TGGATTATGTGAATCAGGTATAATTTACCCGCCCGCATGGGGGAGAACGCATCCTCCCTGCGGGCGGGTTTTGTGTTTATCGGTTTGACTCAGCTGAGCGGTAAATGGTAATTTGGCGCACCGTTGACCGCCGCATACTGCCCTTGGCTCCCCCTATGGGGGAGCTGGCTGCCCCGTAAGGGGCAGACTGAGAGGGCAGCACAGTTTGATGCACTGATGCTGCTGGCTCACTGCGGTACCCTCTCAGTCAGCCTGACGGCTGCCAGCTCTCCCAAAGGGAGAGCCAAGGGCGCTGCCTCGCCAACGCGCCAAACAACAATTTGTTTTATCGTTTGAGGCGGATAGGCGCGCAGCAAACCCGGATTCGGTTTGAGAGAAGGGGAGCATCAATGAAGGCCCGGATAAAAATCAATCCAATGATCCTGGTATGTGATATCGCAAATTATGCCCTTTTCCATCATTTCCAAAAGGGTATCCGGTGTGGCGTATACATAAGCACCATAGGTATACACACCGTTTTCTTCCACATAAGCCAGAGCCTTCTCATAATAGCCGGCGTCGGAATGGTATCCCTGATTATACCAATTGGGCGGCGTCAAGCCTGTGCCTGCGTTGACCTGGTCAATGGAGAAGCGAAGCAGCGTCTTGAAGTGTTCTTCATAAAAGAAACCGGGGTCATCTTCGTAAAAGCGTGCGGCAGAAACCTGAAAGTAAGGATAAATTTCATTGAGTGCATCCAGATTCGCAATAGAAGGAGCAGAGGGCTTCATGCCGCATAAGGGAAGCACTTTTTCCTCAAAATTGCCGGCGCGAATTGCAATCCAGCCGAATCGACAGGTGTTTTGATAGGTTTCCTCAAGCTTGATGAGTTCGTCCATGCTCAAATCCGCAGGGAAGGACACCGCGGCGAACACCTTCGTGTAGTCCGGAAAAGATTCCAGAATGTCACAAACATAGTCATTGTGTTCCTGGACAATGTTTTGGGGTGTATCGGGGATTTCGCCATCCGTATTGGCGAAAATTCTGCCGGGCAGGTCCCAGATTCCTTTCGGAAGCGTTATTTTTCCCTTTTCAATGTTCCCGAAATAGTATGTCTCGTCTTGGGAGAACATAGTACCCGTCATCTCAATAGAGATATCATAATTGGCAAAGCCTGTTTTTTGTACAGTGACATAGCGAACTGCCTGCGCAGGGCAGAATAATTCTGCAAAGACACCCAAGGTAACCGACAGATCAGGAAACAGTTCAACGTAAGTTTCCTGTGTGGGGTCCCAGTATTGCTTTTCCACAGCAGGAATTGCATAATGAATGACGCCGATGAGGATTGCAAAAACAAGAATCAAGCTTGTCAGCACCACAGAAATGTTGCGCAGCCGTAGGTGCCTGCGGATTTTTTTCAGCTCCGAGCCGGATGTCTCTTCGGTTATCGGCGGATTATCCCATGGAACATCCATGAATTCCGCAATCAATTGTGCTTTTTCCAGTTCTTCTTCTATGTAACCGCGTTCTTCTTCGGTCGCAGTTCCGTCTTTATAATGGGACAAAGCAGTCTTAAATTCCATACCCATATTCCTCCATTTTGCCTTTCAGCGTTTGTCTGAGCCGCATCATTCGTGTTCGGACAGCCGGGGCGGTTCTCCCGGTTAGTTGAGAGATCTCTTGTAAAGTAAGGCCGGAAAAATAGTGAAGAATTAGCATCTCACGATCAAAGGATGGCAGCGTATTGATAATGTCCCACAGGCACCGATTCCGCTCGTTCAGAATGTAGGTTGTTTCAGGGGTTGTACCATCACTGATCGTGGGGAAGGATTCGTCATAAACCTCCCGGCTATGTTTGCGAAGATAATCAATCCATAGATTTTTGCAGACCTTCATCAGCCAGTACCGGAAAGATGTTACATCATTGGGTAAGCTCAGGTAGGCCTTTATAAAAGCGTCTGTCGCAATGTCTTCCGCAAGCTGCTGTCTGCTGCATAGTCCGATGCAGTATAGAACCGCACTGCGGTAATACTTGCGATATAGATCCTCCCAAACATCTGCATCCACGACTTATCATCACCTCCTTTACTTAGAAAACGGATAACATCCTAAAACGTTACAAATTTTTTAAATTATTTCATGTGCTTACCGCGCTGCTGAGGCAAGCCGGGGAGCTGAAAGGCGGCCCCCCAGGTTTGTGGCACATGTGAATCGGGTATAAAATACGCACCCATGTGGGGAAGGATTTCGTCCTGCCGCACATGGGTGTTTTGCCCATCTCAGATTTTCATTTTGAACAGCCCGTGGCGGTTGCAGCAGGCGTAGAGCCAGCCGTGGCCCCGGAGCTGGAACCGGGCTTCCGCCGGGCCTTCGGGGTAGAGCTTGGCAAACTGCACCCGGTCAGAGCTGACGAAGGCCAGGAAGGAAACATAGTGGGCTTTGGTCATGGGGTGGGAAAGGGTGACGAAGGTCTCGTCCTCCACCCGCTCCAGGCGGATTTCGTGTTCCCCCTCCGCCGTCTCCGCTTCCAGGGGCGGCAGGGCCAGACCGCAGCAGTTGATCACCGCGTCCCCCATGGAGGTGAGCACGTTGCCGCAGATGGGGCAGACATAGAATTTGGACCGCAGCACATTGCAGCCGGTGTTCCGATTGACGATCTGTTCGCCGTTCATCAGCTCCATCACGGAGACACCCAGGCTCTTTGCCAGAGGCTCCACCAGGGAAATGTCCGGCAGCCCCTTTCCTGTCTCCCATTTGGAGACCGCTTTGTCGCTGACCCCGATTTTTTCCGCCAGCTGGGCCTGGGTCAGCTTTCTTTCCTCCCGGAACCGCTTGATGGCCGGGCCGGTGATGTATGAATTCATAGAATCCACTCCTTTCTGTTGCCACCAGCATACCAGAGCAAAGGGAATTTCGCAACCTACGCTTGGTAGAGAGACTGCGGGGAAATTGTAATTTGGCGGGCAGATACGGCAGCCCCCCTTGGCTCTCCCTTTGGGAGAGCTGTCAGCCGAACAGGCTGACTGAGAGGGTGTCGCAGGGAGGACAACAGCATCCTTAAATCAGCAAACCGTGTACCCTCTCAGTCTGCCCCTTGCGGGGCAGCCAGCTCCCCCATAGGGGGAGCCAAGGGATGCGTCCAAACAACAATTTACGCCTATCCCCCGTTGGGAAAATGAAAAACCTGCCCGCTGGGGGCAGGTTAAAAAAGGGACAGCTGCTGGTCCTTTTCTTCAAAGGTCATCATGTAATCGAAAATACGGTCATTGTTGTGCCAGATGCCGTATGCCTCGCAGGTTTCGTGGAACAGCTGCCAGAGCTCCCGGAACCGGGGGCTGGGGAGCTCGTAGGCGTTGCCGTAGGTCCGGATATACTGCTCCTTCAGGCCGGGGAAGTGCCGGTCCAGGGCGGCGTAGTAGTATTCCCGGTCCCCGTCCCGGAGGGTCAGGCCCATGCCGAAATTGATGATGCCCTTCACTCCTGCTTCCCGGCAGTATTCCAGAATGCCAAGGATGTTCTCCGGGGTGTCGTTGAGCCAGGGAAGCAAAGGACTGAGCCACACCACCGTGGGTACCCCGGCCTCCCGGAATTTCCGCAGCGCCTCCGCCCGCTCTGCCGTGGTGCTCACCCGGGGCTCCACAATGCGGCATCGCTTTTCGTCGTAGGTGGTCAGGGTCATCTGCACCACCGCTTTGCCCCGGTCATTGATTTCCCGCAGCAAGTCCAGATCCCGGAGGATCCGGGCGGACTTGGTCTGGACCGCTGCGCCGAAGCCGTAGCGATGGATCAACTCCAGAGCGCCCCGGGTGAGGCGGAGGGTTTCTTCCAGGGGCATATAGGGGTCCGACATGGCCCCGGTGCCGATCATGCACTTTTTCCGCTTGGCCTTCAGCGCCTGCTCCAGAAGGGGCAGGGCGTTTTCTTTTACCTCGATGTCCTCGAAGGGGTGGTTCATTTGGTAACACAGGCTCCGGGAATCGCAGTAGATGCACCCGTGCTGGCAGCCCCGGTAGAGGTTCATGCCGTTTTTGGCGGAAAGAATGGATTTTGCCTGAACGAAGTGCATGGCGGAGCCTCCTTACAGAGTTTGAAGAAGAGATTCCAGCTGGGAGAGGGCTTCTATTTCGTAGTCCGCCGGGATATCCGCCCGGGCTTCCAGATGGCCGGGGTTGACCCAGCAGGTTTTGATCCCCGCCCGGATGCCCCCCAGAATGTCGGAGGTCAGGCTGTCGCCCACCATGATGGCTTTTTCCGGGTCAAAGTCGGGAATCTGTGCAAAGCAGGTATCAAAGTATTCCCTGGAGGGTTTGTTGAAGCCAATCTCCTGGGAGACGAACACCTTTTCGAAATAGGGGTACAGCCCCGCGCTGGTGAGCCGGGAGTGCTGCACCGAGGCGGTGCCGTTGCTGGCCAGGAACAGCCGGTATTTCTCATGCAGCCGCTCCACCGCTTCCTGGGCCCCGGGGAGAAAATAGTGGCCGATGCCCAGATTACTCTCATAGGCCCGGGTGACGGCCACCGCGTCCACCGGGTGGCCCAGCTCTGCAAACAACACCCGGAAGCGGCCCTCCTGGACCTGATCCCGGGTCATCTCTCCCCGTTCCAGGGCTTCCCAGTGCCGGCGGTTGATGATGTGGTAGCGGGTCAGCACCGCATCCGTGGGTTCCAGGCCGAAATCCCGGAGGGTTTTGGAAAGGGCGATGCGCTCCGCTTTGTGGAAGTCCAGGATGGTGTCATCCAAATCCAGAAAGAGAAATTCCATCATCCGTTTTCCCTCCGGCGGTAGATTTCGTTGGCGATTTTTGCAAATTCCGGGATGCCCAATGTCTCACCCCGGACATTTCCCGAAAAACCGCAGGCGGCGATTGTCTCCTCTGCTCCCGCTTTGCCCAGCTCCGGAAAGCCGGAGGCCAGACCGTTAGAGAGCTTTTTCCGCCGCATGGCAAAGCTGGCGCGCACCACCCGGAAGAATAGCTCGGGGTCCGCAATGTCCCAGGGCCGCTCCTTCCGTACCCGGAGGGTAATTACAGCGGAGGTCACCTTGGGCTGGGGCAGGAAGCAGTGGGCCGGAACGTCAAACAGCAGCTCCGGCTCTGCGTAATACTGGCAGAACACGGTGAAGGCGCTGTAGTCCGCCGACCCGGGCCGGGCGGCGATGCGCTGGGCCACCTCCTTCTGCACCATCACGGTGACGGATTCAAAGCAATCCGCTTCCAAAAGGGCGGTGAGGATGGGGGAGGTGATGTAGTAGGGCAGATTGGCGCAGGCCATGGGCCGCAGGCCGGGGAGCTTCTCGGCAACCAAAGCTGGAATGTCCTGCTTCAGCACATCCCCCCAGAGAATCTCCACATTGGGGCAGTCCGTCAGGGTGATGTCCAGGATGGGCTTCAGCCGGTCGTCCACCTCCACGGCGCAGACCCTCCCTGCCCGCGAGGATAGCTGCTGGGTCAGCGGCCCGATGCCGGGGCCGATTTCCAGCACGCCCACGGATTTGTCCACCCCGGATTCCTCCGCGATGGATGCCGGCACCCAGGGGGCAATGAGGAAATTCTGCCCCTTGGCCTTGGAAAAGTGGAACCCATGGGTGGCCAAAAGGGGCTTCATCACCTGAATATCGCAAACATTGATCATTTTTCTGATACCTTTCTGTGTGACCCAACCGCCGGATTTGTTGGGCGTTAAATTGTAATTTGGCGTACCGGAACCGGCGCACCCCTTGGCTCCCCCTATGGGGGAGCTGGCTGCCCCGTAAGGGGCTTACCTGAGAGGGCAACACAGTGTGTAAGGACGCTGTTGCCTTCTCTGCGGTACCCTCTCAGTCAGCCTGACGGCTGCCAGCTCTCCCAAAGGGAGAGCCAAGTGGCCGTATGCAGGCCTCATAAATTACAATTGATCGCGCTTATCCGGCGGGGGATGATTTCTGATATCATACCAGAGGAAATCCCCATTTGCAATCCTTTCAGCCCAGAAAATACACGGTGCACAGCTGTCTTCCGAAGGCGGCGGATTCTTCGGCGGTGGAAAAATACAGGTCCACCCGGGTGCCCTGCATGGCTTCACCGGCCTTGGCCTGGGAGAGGCCGTAGAGGAAGGAGCCGTCGGCGGACACGATGCAGAGTCTGGTGCCGGGGGCGATGAAGGCCGGGTCCACGGCCACGGTGCCCGGGCAGGCATCGGGAATGGCCCCGGCATCGGTGCCGGTAAAGCCGGTGGCTTCCACGGTGGCGGTGTGGGTATAGGTGAGCATCTGACCCTCCGGGAGCCACAGGTAGCCGCTGCCCGCGCTGACCATGGGCTCTTCCCGGGTGCCCAGGGCAATGATCTGATTTTGGGCCGGGGACAGGAGCTGCCGGTCCGTGACCTCCCGGTGGGTCTCCAGGCCGTTGACATAATTCACCCGGGCGGTGCACTGCATTTCCCCCGGGACCCCTGCCACCAGCACCGCCTCCTGCCCCCAGGGGAGGGTGTTGTCGATGCAGTATTCCGTCTCCGGCGGGATGGCCAGGGTGTACACCTCCTGCCGGCTCTGGTGGAGCTCCACGGTGAACACCGCTCCCGGGGAGAGCACCGTGTCCGGGGAAAAGGACGTGACATCCTCCTGGGTGAGCACCAGCCCCAGGCTGCCCAGCGCCGCTTCGGCGGTCTGCCCGGCGCTTACCTCCAGGCAGGCTCCGTGGTATACCAGGGTTGCCTTCGGTTTCTGACCTGTGAAAGAGCGGGGCAGCAGCCCCTGTTCCGCGGCCAGATAGGTTAGCGCCGCCGCCCAGAGACCTGTGAGCACAAAGCACGCCGCCAAAAGACGCCTGCGCTGCCGTTTCTTTTTACCGGATTTTGCATAATGATACATAATAATTCCCCCTTTCCCCTATCATAGCCCAATTGCTGGCGGAATCCATCGAATTCCGTCGAACAGGGGTGATAAAGGAAAGGGGGGCCGGTTTGTCGATATCAATTCCCGGCGGAATTGACGATATACGCCGGGCGTTCGATATGTGTAACTACACGAGATGCGCTGCGGCGCGAGAGGAATTGATATCCCATCGAATGCCGTATCGTGGCATATATCGACGCCGCAGGCGATATCGCATTTTGCCGGAGGCAAAATATATCGATGAACGCAGGTTAAATTGCGGATTGCAAATTTTCGGGTGCCTACAGCAGCTTCAAACTGCCGGAGGTGATGCGTTCGCCGCTGATGCGGTCGAAGAGCATGATCTCATTGCCGGAGACGTTCAGGCGGATCTTTTCCCCCAGCCGGAACAGGGTGTTGCCGAAGACCACGCCGGTGAGCAGGAAGTTCCCCACCCGAATCTTGATGGTGGATTCCATGCCTGTGGGCATGGCGCCGTAGATTTCCCCTTCCAGGGCGCCGTTGGGGTCGATCTGCAAAAATTCGGGACGGATGCCCAGCACCAGGTCCTCATTGGTCAGCACCGGCTCTTCCATCATGGCGTCGTCCTCCTCCACCACCTTGGAGATGTGGTAGCGGAACACCTCGTCCTTGTTGCTCTTTTCCACATAGCCCTTCCGGGCGGCGGCGGTTTTCAGGGCGGCGGCCTTTTCTTCCCGGCGCTGATCCCGTTGGCGGAACCAGGCTTCCAGGTCCAGAGGCGTTTCGGGAACGAACTGGGCTTGGGCGCCTTCCAGCGTGGTCAGGCTGACGGTGCCGTCCGGGGCGGCTTTGCCCTTGGCCTCCACGAAATTGATGGAGGGGTTGCCCACGAAGTCCGCAACGAACAGGTTGTTGGGCTTGCCGTAGACGGTGAGAGGGGCGTCATACTGCTGCAGAACGCCGTTGTTGATCAGGCAAATCTGGGTGGCCAGGGTCATGGCCTCCATCTGGTCGTGGGTGACGTAGACGAAGGTGGAGCCGGTTTCCAGGTGGAGCCGCTGCAGCTCATACCGCATTTCCAGCCGGAGCTTGGCATCCAGGTTACTCAGGGGCTCATCCATGAACAGCACCAGGGGCTCGGGGGCCAGGGTCCGGGCGATGGCCACACGCTGCTGCTGGCCGCCGGAAAGCTCTGCGGGATACCGGTCCATGAACATGCTGATTTTTACAATCCGGGACACCCGACGCACCGACAGGTCGATTTCCTCTTTCGTCAGCTTCCGCACGGACACGGCGGGCTTGCCGTCTCTCACAATCTGGAAATCCTCGGTCATTCCCGTGGCTTTGGCGGCGGCCACCTTGTCCTTCAGGGCCTTGATTTCGCCGGATAGGTCCTTGCCCTGCTCCAAATGGTAGCCGAAGAGCTTCTTGGCGGTGTACTGGGAGATGGTAAAGGCATCGATCAGCTTGATGATGGCCTTCTTTTCGTCCAGCTTGCCCTTCTTGTCCCGGCACTCCTCCAGGACCTTCACCACATCCTCCGGCCGGGCCAGGAGCTCTGCCAGCCGGGCGGCGTTTTTGGCCTCGAAATTGTATTCCGGCATCTCCTCTTTGATGTTGGACAGACCGAAGGAGATGTTCTGATACACGGTCATGTTGGGCCACAGGGCATAGTTCTGGAACAGGAAGCCCACCTTTCGCTTGTTGGCGGGGATGTTGATGCCCAGCTCGCTGTCGAACACCACCTTGTCGCCGATGGTGATGCGGCCGCTGGTGGGGGTCTCCAGGCCGGCGATCATCCGCAATGTGGTGGTTTTGCCGCAGCCGGAGGGGCCCAGGAGCGTGACGAATGCGTTATCCTTGATGACCAGGTCCAGGTTGTCTACCGCGTAGAACTTGCCCCAGTGTTTGGTCACGTGTTCCAATCTGATTTCAGGCATGGTGTTAACCTCCAATTCCTTCGTCCAGGCTTGCGCCGGTGATCTTGTTGACCAGTGTGTTGCACACCAGAATGGTGATGATCAGCAGCAGGTTGATGCCGCTGGAGAATGCGTACAGGCCCATTTCGTCGAAATAGTCCAGGGTGGTGGAGAGGATGAAGCCCTGGACGCACAGCAGCATGAACAGGCTCAGTTCTCTCAGGCAGGTCATGAAGGGCAGAAGGTACCCACTGATGATGGAGGATTTCTGAATGGGGATGATGATCCGGGTCATCCGCTTGATCCAGGGGATGTCCTGGATGATGGCGGCCTCCTCGATCTCACCGGAGAGCTGGAGCATGGAGTTCAGGGCGTTCCGGCTGGCGAAGGGGATGTATTTGATGGTGCCCACGATGATCAGCAGGGTGTAGGTATTAAACAGGTTCAGCCTTTCCGAGGAGAAGAGGATGAAGAAGGCGGCGCCCACCGCCAGCGACGGCATCAGATAGGGCAGGAAGGCCATGGCGTTGACATAATTCGCCCATTTGCTCCGCCGCTGCTTGCTCACCGCGTAGCCGATCAGGGTGCCAATGGTGCCCGCCAGCAGCGCGCAGGCGATGCTGACCCACATGGTACCGGCAAAGGCATGCCAGATGGTTTCGTTGTACAGGATGCCCTTCTGGCCGTACATGCCGTTTTCGGTGATGTTCTCCTTGGTGATCCACCATTTGGCGGTCAGGTTGTCCGGGTTGCCGGTGTAGAGGAAGGAGTAGTCACCGGGGTTGGGCAGGAAGGTCTCAAAGGCAAAGGAGACGATGGGGAAAATGCTGGTGAAGAAGGTGATGATCACCAGCACAATGGCGATGGCGTACTTCCCCACCTTGCCCAGATTGATTTTGGAAATCTGGCCGGACTTGCCGGTGACGGTGGTGTAGTTCTTCCGGCTGGTCAGCGACAGCTGGTTGAGCAGCATGATGGCCACGCCGAACAGCATCATGATGATGGCCAGCACCGAAGCCTCACCGGTGTACTTGGAGTTCATGGACACATACTTGGTGGACAGGGTGGTGAGCCCTAAGTAATGGGGCACGGGATAGGAGCCCATAGCGCTGCCGAACACCAGCAGGATGGTGGAAAGAATGGCGGGCTTGACCATGGGCAGGGTGATTCTCGTCATGGTCTTCCACTTGGGGGTGTCCAGGATGGTGGCGGCCTCCTCCAGGTTGGCGTCCATGTTTCGGAAAATGCCGCCGATGAGGATGTAGGCGAAGGGGGCATAGTGCAGTCCCAGCACCATCAGGCTGGGGAACAGCCCCTGGCACCACCATTTTGGCATGGTAATGCCGAACAGGGACGCAAGCAGGCCATTGGAGGTGCGGGTGACGGCGTTGGAATTGAACAGGTTCTGCCACACCACCGCCAGGGTCCACTGGGGCATGATGTAGGGGAAGATGAAAATGGAGCTCAGGTATTTCCGCCAGGCCAGGTTGGTGCGGGTGATGAGGAAGGCGAAAATGCCGCCGAAGAGAATGGAGACCACGCAGGTGCCCACCGCCAGATAGACGGTATTCAGCAGGGGGGTCCACAGATTCTTTTTGGCCATGCGGCTCGTGAACAGGTCGATGTAGTTCACCAGGGTGTAGCCGCTGGTTTTGCCTGTCAGGTGGGCGTCAATGGTGCCGGGGTGGATGCTCAGGGTATCCTTCACAATGGCCACAATGGGGGCCACGGTGGTGATGGTGACCACGATGCCCAGCACCAGCAGAATCACGTTGTAGGGCTTACTGAAATAGGTGCCCAGTTTGTTCAGCCAGATCCGCAGGGGACTGGCAGTGAGCGGATTGTTTTGTTTCATGGCACGCTCCTTTTGAATCATGCGCGGATCGGGTTTTGCCAGACAGACGATCGATTGTAATTTTTCGCACTGGCGCGGCAGCGCCTCTTGGCTCTCCCTTTGGGAGAGCTGGCTGCCCCATAGGGGCAGACTGAGAGGGTACCGTACCCAATGAGACGATCCTAATCCTTCAAATGGTGCCCTCTCAGTCAGCCTGTTCGGCTGACAGCTCTCCCAAGGGGAGAGCCAAGGGGTGCCGCCGTATCTGCCTGCCAAATTACAATTTACCATACCGCCAACAGCCGATGGGCGCATGGGATATAAAACGGCGCCTCCGGACCGTTGTTTACCAAATCCAGAGGCGCCTGATGGATTCATCAGATGACCGATGTAAGACTTTGATTAGCCGGCGCTGTACTTATCCAGCATCTCGATCCAGCTGCCCACGGTGAAGGCGACGGAAGCGCAGTACTCGGGATCCTCCAGAACCAGCTTGCCGTCGGTGGTCCACCAGTCGTAGCCGGCGTCGTTCTTGGCAGCGTAGGCAACGGTGCCGTCCTCGGCCATGCCGCCTTCCATGTGATGGAACTTGGCCTCGTTGTCAGCGGCGACCACGGGGTTGGAGGAGTAGCCGCCCATGTCCTTGCCCCAGGCGGAGAAGCCGTCCACGGTGCAGGTCATGTAGGCGATGAAGGCGCAGGCAGTCCAGGGCAGGGGAGAGTTGTCGGTGACGAACAGGTAATGGCAGTAGCCATAGCCGCCGATGCCCTGGTAGCCATCCTGGTAGGCGGCGACCTTGATGTTGTTCACGGAGACGGAGTCGGACTCTTCCACGCTGCGCAGCTTGGAGTAAACCAGCAGGCCGAACTGATCGGTGGCGGACTTGTCAACCAGGGTGTTGCAGATGGGGCCGTCGTCGGTCTGAGCGGAGTAGCTCTCCACCCACAGCTTGATCCAGGCCAGCGCGTAAGCGCCGTCCTCGCCCAGGCCCAGATCCTCGGCGTCAACTTCCATCTCCTCGATTACGGGAGCGAAGTAAGCCTGCTCCTCGGCGGGCAGGGCCTCGTAAGCTTCCCGCAGCCAGGCGGCGTAGGTATCTTCCGTCAGCATGTACAGGAAGTTCTTGCCCACGATTTCGGAGTCGATGTCCATGAACAGGCCATGCTCGCCCTCGGCCACGAAGTCCCAGCAGTTGTCGTAGGTCTTGTCACCGGTGCAGTTGTACTCAAAGACCTTGTTCAGGGTCTGCAGGGGCAGGAAGCCCTGGTAGTCAGCGGCGGTGGTGCCGTTGGCCTCGGCCCAGTCCTTGGGAATGAAGGTGTCCAGAATGCCGGTCTGGACCATCTTGGACTGGATCTGGTTGCCGTCCTGGATCAGGGTCATGGCGAAGGTGCCGGTGCCCTTCAGGGAGTCGGCGGTGAGCTGATCGAAGATCTTGTTGTTCTTGGGCTGCTGCCACTCGAACTCCATGTTGTAGCTGGGGTCGATGGTCTGCAGGTAGGCGATGAACAGAGGCAGGGCGCTCTTGCCACGGCTGGAGTTGCCCACGCCGTAGAACATCTTGCCGTTGGATTCCTCAATGGCCTTCTTGGCCAGCTCTTCCAGGGTCATGTTCTGAGCCTCGGCGATGATGGCCTTCACGTCGGTCTCGGCGGATGCCCGGCCGGCGCCGCACAGGGCCATGGCCAGCACCATGCAGACCACCAGAACCATGGAAATGATTTTCTTCATATCGGTTTCCTCCTGAATTAAAAATCTTAAGTGCAGGGGATGATCCCCCTGTTTCTATATTCATTATAGCAGCGATATCCACAAAACCAATCGGACAAAACTGATATCTTTTGTTTGAATCGGCTTTTTTCATAAAAACAGATGCAATGTAAATCGAAAAATGATATAATTTGGAGGCGGATGGGGCGCCTGGCTCCATTCATCCGAACATTCAAGTTTACGACAGAACCCGACAAGGAGGATTCCCATGGTTCCATGCTATTTTTCCCCCAAAAAAAGGTGGGAGAGGATTACAGGCAATGTGGCCGTGCTGCTGGGCAGTGGAACGCTGCTGGGGCTGGGGGGATATTTTCTGGTGACGGCGGAGGACTGCCGCCGGGAGGCTGGGGTACTGCTTGGAATGGGGCTGCTGTTTGGTTTGCTGGGAATCTGGAATGAAGGGCTCATGATCCGGGAATACGCCATCGATACGGAGGGGATCACCCTGCGATACTGGAAGCGGAAAACGGTTTTCTATCCCTGGAGCCAGATCAGCAAGATTTACGCCTATGTACGTCACGCCGGAAGTGCGAGGGATGAGGTGATCCGGTGTACCATTGGAGAACCCACCAAAGCCCCCCAGGGGATTGCCCACCACTGGAGCGGATATGAATTCTTCCATTTCCGGCGTGTACTCACCGTGGAGTATACACCGGAGCGGCTGGAGGCCTTTAAGCTTTGCTCCGGCCGGGACGTCCCGGACTACCGATACCAATAAAACATTGCAGCATAATTGTAGGGGAGGCTCAGCCTCCCGCCAAGTGATGTATCTGAGTGTTCCGTTGAATGGTAAAATGTTAGGGCAATACCGCATAATGGGGCAAGGAGATTCGGCGCGGGATTTTGGCCCAGCCGAAAGTTTTGAAAACGCGGGAATACTTTGTGTATTTCCCGTTTTCATAAACTGCGCGGATGGGGCAAAAGACCCGCCGAAGCCCGCAGCTCCCATTGTGCGGTGTTGCCTTAGATATTGTACGAATTCGCCGGAACCAATCCCATCTGGTGAGGTGGTGCCGCGCGGGAGGATGAGATCCTCCCCTACAGTTGAAACGGCAAAAATCTGATCATTTATGGAGCGATTATGAAAAAAATACACTTCTTATCCATCCTTCTGGCCCTGCTTCTGCTCTCCGGCTGTGCTTCCGGGGCGGTGGACGCCGGGATGCTGCCCCAGCCGGGCAGCCGGTTGGTGGTTTACACCTCTCATAAGGAGGAGGTGTACCGGCCCATCATCCGGGAATTTGAGGAGCGGACGGGCATCTGGGTGGAGCTGGTCACCGGGGGGAGCAACGAGCTGCTGCAGCAGCTGGAAGCGGAAAAGGACAATCCCAAAGCGGACGTGATGTTCGGCGGGGGCGTGGAAAGCCTGGAAAGCTACCGGCACCTGTTCCGCGCCGTCCGGCGGGGGGAATCCGACGCGGTGACCGCAAGCCTGCGCCAGAGCGAGGACAGCTGGGCTCCCTTCTCCGCCCTGCCGGTGGTGCTGATTTACAACACCAAGCTGGTGGATCCCCGAGATCTCACCGGCTGGCAGGACCTGACCCGGGAGAAATTCCGGGGGAAGATCGCCTTTGCCGATCCCACCAGATCCGCCTCCTCCTTCACCGCCCTGGTTACCCTGCTTTCTGCCTGCGGGGAGGAAACCCTGGCCCGGGTGGCCCGGAACCTGGACGGCTGCCAGCTCAGCTCCTCCGGTGAGGTGCTCTCCGCAGTGGCGGACGGCTCCTGCCTGGTGGGGGTGACCTTGGAGGAGACCGCGTTGCAGCGCATCGCCGCCGGGAACAACCTGGCCCTGGTCTATCCCGCCGAGGGCACCAGCTGCATCCCCGACGGCACCGCCGTGATTGCCGGCGCGCCCCACCCGGAAAACGCGGAGCGCTTTCTGGAATTCACCCTCAGCCGGGAGGTGCAGCAGCTGCTGGGAGAGCGGTTTTTCCGCCGCAGCGTCCGCAGTGACGTGACGGTGCCCGCCTCCCTGCCCGCCATGGAGGAGCTGAAGCTGGTGGACTACGATGTCCGCTGGGCCTCGGAGAACCGGGAGGAGCTTCTTTCCCGGTGGGCCGCTGCGCTGGAGGGAGCATGACATGAGAATTCTGAAAAAATCCTTCCGCAACCGCCTCTTTGCCGCCATGCTGCTGTGCTCTTTGATCCCGCTGCTGATCTGTACCGTGCTGATGGTGCAGATCACCCGGCTGCGGCTGGACAGCAAGACCCGGGAGGACGGGGCCGAGCAGTCCGCCGCCCTGCTGGGGAGCATGGATTTCATCAGCAATGCCCTCACCTCCGCCGCCGCCCGACTGCAGGACACGGAGACGGCAATCCACGGCCTGGGGGCGGGAATCGGGAACCGGCTGCAGATAAACAGCCTCCTGTTCGATGCCACGGACACCTTCCGGAATCTGGCGGTGTTCGACCTGTACGACAGTGCGGGTCAGTGCCGCTATTCCACCCGGGGCACCGTATCGGCGGACCTGCGCACGGACTGGGGGGTGCTCTACGGCGCAGCCCAGACCCCGGGAGTGCCTGCGTACTATGCCACGGAAGACCCCGCCGACACCGCCTCCCCTTTGCTCATGGGGGCGGTGCAGCTCCGGGCGGAGGACGGCTGCCGAGGGTTCTTGGTGATGCGGCTGTACACCGCCGGGTTCCACGGCATGCTGGACGGCAAATACGCCCAGAGCGATGTGATGATTCTCAGCCGGTTCTTCCGGCCCATCTACAGCTCCCAGTCCTACCTGACCCAGACCCTGGCCCCCCAATTGCGGCAGCAGCTTCTGGGCGGGGGGATTCCGGATGACGCGGAGTACGTGTACACCGTCTCCTGCCATGAGCCCACGGGGCTTTATCTGGTGCTGCGTCAGCCCCGACTGTTCACCGCCCGGACAGTGGGGATGCTGTACACCGCCGGTATCCTGTGTACGCTGGTGTGTGTGCTGATCTCCGTGCTGGTGAGTCTGCCCATGAGCCGCCAGATCACCTCCCCCCTGCGCCGGCTGATGGGAGCCTTCGACAAGGTGCAGCAGGCGGACCTGGAGACCCAGCTGAGCGTGGAGGGAACCGACGAATTCGCCCGGCTGGCCGCCCGGTTCAACCAGATGGTGCTGGCTCTGAAATCCAACCGGGAGGAGCTGATCTCCAACCAGCAGGAGCTGAACGAGGCCCAGATCCGGATGCTCCAGGCCCAGCTGAATCCCCATTTCCTGTGCAACACCCTGGATACCATGAAATGGATCAGCAAAATCAACAAGGTGCCCCAGGTAGCGCTGATGTCCACCAATCTGGCGGACATTCTGCGGTTTTGTATTTCCGCCGAGGAATTTGTGCCCCTGTACCGGGAGCTGGAAATTCTGGAGCGGTATATCGAGATTCAGAAAATCCGGCTCAGCGACGATTTCGCCTTCCAGCAGGAGATTCCGGAGGAGCTTTACGACTGTCTGGTGCCCAAAATGATCCTGCAGCCCATTGTGGAGAATGCCATTCTCCACGGCCTGAACGGGGTATCGGGCAGCGTCATCCGGGTCACCGCCCGGGAGGAGGGGGGAAACCTTCTGCGCATTACCGTGACGGACAACGGCAGAGGCTTCCCTGAAGGAATGCTGGGCCGCCCCTACAGCCGGGACAAGGGCCTTGCAAAAGGCCACCTGGGATTATATAATGTAGACATGATTTTAAGGAGAAATTTCGGCGAGGACTACGGCTTGATTCTGGAGCCGGGGGACGGTGGCGTAGGGGCCTCCGTCACCGCCGTCCTGCCCATCCGGTATGAGGAGGAAACGTAAGTGCTGAAGGTGCTGATCGTGGAAGATGAAGAGATGATCCGCAAGGGCATCGTGCTCACGGTGGACTGGGCCGCTCTGGACTGCGTGGTGGTGGGAGAAGCCGCCAACGGGTTGGAGGGCCTGGAGGCCGCCCGGCGGCTGGAGCCCACCCTGATCATCACCGACCTGAAAATGCCCCAGATGGATGGCATCGAGATGCTCCGTGCCCTCCGGGAGGAAGGCTGCAAGGCCTATGTGATCATCCTCACCGCCTACGATCATTTTGCCTATGCCCAAAGCGCCCTGCGGCTGGGGGCGGTGGACTATCTGCTCAAGCCCTTCCACGACGGGGATCTGGAGAATGCCATCATCCAGCTGCGCAGCCGGATGGAAAACAAGCCCGCCGCCCTGCCCATCGACATTCCCCGCAAGGGCGACAAGAGCCGCTACGTTCTGGAAGCCATGGCCTACATCAGCCAGCACTACAACGAGCCGGACATCAGCGTGGGCACCGTGGCCCAGAGCCTGCACATCAGCGAGGGGTACTTAAGCCACACCTTTAAGAAGGAGACGGACTACACTCTGCTGGGCTATCTTACCCGCTACCGCATCCACAAGGCCATGGAGCTATTAAAGGACTGCCGGGTGAAGGTCTACGAGGTGGCCGAGCAGGTGGGCTACCGGGACATCGCCTATTTTTCCTCCACCTTCAAAAAATACACCGGCATTTCCCCTTCGGAATACCAGCTCACCTGCCGGTAGTGGGATAAGGTATCAAACTTATAAATTGTAATTTAGCGTTCCGGAACCGGCGCACTCCTTGGCTCCCCCTCTGGGGGAGCTGGCTGCCCTGTAAGGGGCGCCCCTGAGAGGGTAATGCCGGTGTTGTTGCCTTCTCTGCGGCACCCTCTCAGTCAGCCTGTTCGGCTGACAGCTCTCCCAAAGGGAGAGCCAAGGGGCGCTGCCGTATCTGCACGCTAAATTACAATTTAATCGTATCACATCACCCGACGAAATTTTACGAGGTAACCCATGATCAAACTCATTGCCAGTGATATTGACGGCACCCTGCTGCAAGATGGCGAGACCGCCATCAGCCAGCGGTTTTTCACCCAGGCCCGGCGGCTGATGGAGCAGGGGGTGGCCGTCTGCGCCGCCAGCGGGCGGCAATATACCAGCCTGCGCAGCCTCTTCGCCCCGGTGGCGGAGGGGATGTATTTCCTGTGTGAAAACGGCGCGGTGGTCTACGGCCCGGGCACGCCGGGGAAGCTCCTGTCCAAAACCGTGATTGACCGGCAGGTTTCCCTGGAGCTCTGCCGGGACATTCTGGACATACCGGACTGCGAGGTGCTGATTTCCGGCACCAATATGAGCTATCTGTGCCCCAAAACCAGGGAATACATTGATCACATCCGCTATTTTGTGGGGAACAACACCACGATTCTTGATTCCCCGGAGGAAATGCCGGAGGATTTTGTAAAGATTTCCGCCTACTACCGTCCCGGGGCCACGGAGATCGAGCCCCTGCTGGCGCCCAAGTGGCGGGATCGCTTCCAGGTGGCCATTGCGGGGGCGTGCTGGCTGGATTTCACCCTGGCGGACAAGGCCACGGGCATCCGGGCGTTGTGCCGGGAACTGGGCATCGGAGTGGAGGAAGCCATGGCCTTCGGGGATAATTATAATGACATCCCCATGCTGGACGCCGTGGGCCATCCCTACCTCATGACCTCCGCCGCCGAACCCCTGCGCCGGCGGGGCTATGCCCTGTGCCCCCGCCCGGAGGATGTGCTGGAAACATTATAAA
>JALFGI010000062.1 GCA_022777455.1 Clostridiales bacterium
TGTGATGGGCGGCAGAAATACCTTCCCCCGAGGGGAAGGTGCCCCAGTTCGCAAACTGGGGCGGATGAGGAATGGCGACGCAGTGGGACAAGAAATGCACCCAAATAAAACGGATAAAGGATTCGGTTTTGTCATTTTTACGAACTGCTTTTGAATGTTTCAGATTTCGCCGTTCCTCATCCGACCCGGCTTACGCCGGGCCACCTTCCCCCCGGGGGAAGGTATTTTCCCGTCCCGTTGGTGCGATAAATTACAATTTGTCTATCTGGCAATGGAAATCAACCTGTTCTTTTCTGCCGTTTTATGATATACTGATCCAATAAAACAAAGAAAGGGGGCGGCTCCATGCTGCAGCTTCTCATCGGTACCGACTGGACCGCCAATCAGCGGGAAATCATGTCCCGCATTGCCCGGGATGTGCGGGAACGAAAGCCGGGCAGGATTCTGATGGTGCCGGAGCTTATCAGCCATGAAACCGAGCGCCTGCTCTGCCGGGAGGCGGGGGATACGGCCAGCCGTTACGCCGAGGTGCTGTCCTTTACCCGGCTGGCCCGCCGGGCGGCGGAGCGGGCAGGCGGCGGTGCCATGGAATGCCTGGATAACGGCGGCCGGGTGGTGGCCATGGCAGCGGCGGCCCGGCAGCTTTCCAGCCGTCTGAAGGCCTATGCGGCGGTGGAAACCAAGCCGGAATTCCTGCTGGAGCTGGTAAACGCGGTGGATGAATTCAAGCGCTGCTGCATCAGCTCCGCAGATTTGAAGAAGGCCGCCTTGGAAACGGAGGGCAGTCTTTCCCAGAAGCTGGAGGAGCTGGCCCTGCTGATGGAGGGCTACGATGCCCTCTGCAGCCGGGGCAAGCGGGATCCCCGGGATCAGATGACCTGGCTGCTGGAACAGCTGGAACAGGGAGATTATGCCCGGGAGCATGTTTTCTACATCGATGGCTTCCCGGATTTCACCCGCCAGCACATGGCCATCCTGGAACATCTGATTGCCGAAAGTCCTCAGGTTACCGTCAGCCTGAACTGCGACAGCATCGGCTCCCGGCAGCTGGCCTTTGAAAAGGCCGGTGAAACGGCTTCCCAAATTTACCGGATTGCCCAGCGCCTGGGGGTTCCGGTCCGGGTGGAGGTGATTCCGGAGCGGCAGGACGAGCTGCGTGTTCTTCGTGCCCGGCTCTATCAGGGGCCGATTCCCACCGGCGAGGGACAGCGTTTTCTGAAGGTCTGCCGGGGGGACTCCGCCTGGGCGGAGGTGATGAACGCGGCCCACACCGTGCGGGAGCTGGTGGCCGGGGGCAGCCGCTACCGGGATATCTGCCTGGTCTGCACGGATATGAGCCAATATCTCAGCCTGGTGAATCTGATTTTCCCCAGACTGCACATCCCCGTCTACCAGTCCGGCACCGAGGATATTCTGCAAAAGAGCATGATCGCCACGGTGCTCACCGCTCTGGATGCGGCCCTGAGTGATTTTGACCAGCGCAGTGTGTTCCGTTATCTCCGTTCTGCCCTGTCCGGCATGGATTTGGACACCTGCGATCTTCTGGAGAACTACGCCTTCCTCTGGGGTATCCGGGGCAATCGGTGGCTTCAGACCTGGGAAAACCACCCGGAGGGACTGGGAGAAGAATGGACGGAGGAGGCCCGTGGGCGGCTGGAGCTGCTGAACGATCAGCGCAGCCGCTTTGTGCAGCCGCTGGAGCGCCTGCGCCGGGGACTCCGGAGCGCGGCCTCCCTCTCCGGGCAGGTCCTGGCGCTGTATGCGTTCCTGGAGGAGGTGGGCATGGAGCGCCGTCTGGAGCTTCTGGCCCGGGAGCTGGAAGATAAGGGCAATGGCCGGGATGCCCAGATCCTCAATCAGCTTTGGGAAATTTTGCTGTCCGCCCTGGAGCAGCTGTACGACGTGCTGGGGGATACCCACTGGGAGCCGGAGCATTTTGCCAGACTCCTGCGGCTGCTGCTGAGCCAGTATGACGTGGGCACCATCCCTCCGGTGCTGGATGTGGTGCAGCTGGGACCGGTGTCCGCCATGCGCTGCCATACCTGCCGGCATCTGATCCTGCTGGGTGCCCAGGAGGGGAGCTTTCCCGGCTATTCCGGCTCCGCCGGCGTCCTGACGGATCAGGAGCGGGTGGCCCTGCGGAATCTGGGCGTTCCCTTGACCGGCGGCGCCTTGGAAGGTGTGCAGGCGGAGTTCGGGGAAATTTACGGCGTCTTTTGCGGCGCCATGGAATCGGTGCAGATTTCCTGCTCCGGTAAGCAGCCCTCCTTCATCTATCGCCGCCTTGCCCAGCTGGCAGGGGGCGAAATCCAGCCGGAGGATACCCTGGGCTTCGGGGATGCCGATGAACTGGAGGCGGGGGCCTTTCTCGCGGGCTGGAAGCAGGAAAGCATTGCCGCCCAACTGGGCGTGCAGGAGGAGTATGCCCATACCCTGGCCCGGGCCAATTACGCTTTGGGAAAGGTCAGCGACGCCAATATTCGCAGGCTCTACGGCGACAGCTTGCAGCTGTCAGCGTCCCAGGTGGACAAACAGGCGGAGTGCCGCCTGTCCTATTTCCTGAATTACGGCCTGCGGGCCAAGGAGCGGAAGGAAGCCACCGTGGACCCCGCGGAGTTCGGCACCTATGTCCATGACGTGTTGGAAAACACCGCCCGGTGCATTCGGGATTTGGGCGGCTTCCATCAGGTGAGCCTGGAGGAAACCCTGGACATCGCCCACCGCTATTCCGAGGCATACGCCCGGGAGCGGTTCAGCCAGCTTCAGTCGGAACGGATGGAGTATCTGTTCCGCCGGAATCTGCGGGAGCTGGACATGGTGGTGCAGGAGCTTTGGGAGGAATTGCGGGAATCCGGCTTTGAGCCGGTGGATTTTGAGGTTGCCTTCGGTGCTTCCGAGGCAGGGTCCCTGCCGCCCATTGCCATTCCCAACGGAAAAATCAACGCGATTCTCCGGGGCTTTGTGGACCGGGTGGATGTGTGGCAGAGTCCCGGCAGCCGGTACTACCGGGTGGTGGACTATAAAACCGGCAAAAAGGATTTCGACTACTGTGATGTGTTCAACGGCGTGGGGCTGCAGATGCTTCTGTATCTGTTTGCCCTGCAGGAAAGCGGCAGCGAAATTCTGGGCGCCGACCCCGTCCCGGCTGGGGTACAGTATTTTCCCGCCCGGGTGCCCTATCTGCTCACCGACGGGGTGCCGGAGCCGGAGGAGCTGGAAAAGGAGCGCCGCAAGCTGTGGAAGCGTCAGGGCCTGCTGCTTCGGGATGAAGCGGTCCTTCGTGCCATGGAGCCGGGGGCGGAGCCCAAGCGCCTGAGCGTCAAAAACAAAAACGGGGAACTCACCGGCGATCTGGCTGACCGGGAGCAGATGAAGCTGCTGGAGGGCTATGTGTTCCGGGTGCTGGGCAGCCTGGTGGAGGACATCGCCTCCGGCAATGTGGAGCCCAACCCCTATACCCGGGGCAGCGCCTACGATGCCTGCCGGTTCTGCCCCTATGGCAGCATCTGCCACAGTGAAAGTGTGGCGGGGAGAAGAAATTATAAGACCATGACCGCCCAGCGGTTCTGGGAGGAAGTGGGAAAGGAGGCCCAAAAGCATGGCTGAAACCCTGACACCCCAACAGGCCCAGGCAGTGGAAAATCGGGGCGGCAAGCTGCTGGTGAGCGCGGCGGCCGGTTCCGGTAAAACCAAGGTGCTGGTGGATCGCCTGCTTGGCTATCTGACGGACCCGGTTCACCCCGCCAACCTGGACGAATTTCTGATCATTACCTATACCAAGGCCGCTGCCTCCGAGCTCCGGGGAAAGATTGCCGACAAGCTCACGGAGCGGATCGCCCGGGAACCGGAGAACAAGCACCTGCAAAAGCAGCTGCAGCGGCTGTATCTGACCCAGATTTCCACGGTCCACGGCTTCTGCTCCACGGTCCTGCGGGAATATGCCTACCGGATTGATCTGGCGCCGGATTTCCGGGTGGCGGATGAGGCGGAGTGCACGGATCTGAAAACCGTCGTTCTGAAGGACCTGCTGGACCGGGCGTATGAAGAACCCGACGGCCATTTTCGGGATTTCGTGGATTCCCAGGGCGTGGGCCGGAACGACAGCGCGGTGCCGGAGGTGATCCTGAAGGTGTACGACAGCGCCCGCTGCCACTTAAATCCCCAGGCCTGGCTGGATGCTTGCCTGGAAAACGTCACTTTGGAAGGGATCAGCGACGCAGGGGAGTCCATCTGGGGAAGATTTCTGATGGAGGATTTCTTTTCCTGGCTGGACCGGGAATTGGAAGTCCTGCGGGAGTGCCTTGCCCGGCTGAAAAAGGATGACGGCGTGGAAAAGCCCGTTCAAAATATCTCCCGGCTGATTGAACAACTGGAATACCTCCGGTCCGGCACCACCTGGGATCAGGTGTACAGCCGAAAGAACATCGATTTCGGAACGCTGCGCTTTTCCGGCAAGACTTACGATCCGGTGCTTGCCGACCAGGTGAAGGCCATCCGGCAGGCGGTGAAGGACGAGCTGGAAAAGAGGGTAAAATGCTTTTCCGATGATTCCGCCCAGGTGCTCTCGGACCTGCGCCAGTCGGAAGCGGCTGCCCGGGGGCTCATCGAGCTGGTGCGCCGGTTTGATGAGGACTATACCCGGGCCAAACGAAGCCGCCGGATTCTGGATTTCGGAGATTTGGAGCACCGTACCCTGGACTTGCTTCTGGGAAAAAATCGAACCGGCAGGACCGGGGCAGCCCGGGAAATCAGCGCCCGGTTCCGGGAAATCATGGTGGATGAATACCAGGATTCCAACGGGGTGCAGGACGCGATTTTCTCGGCGCTGACGGAAGAAAAACAGAATTGCTTCCTGGTGGGGGACGTGAAGCAGTCCATCTACCGCTTCCGCCTGGCGGACCCGCAGATTTTCCTGGAGAAATACGCTTCCTATTCCCCTGCGGAGCAGGCAAAGCCCGGGCAGGGCCGGAAAATCCTCCTCAGTCATAATTTCCGCTCCGGGGCAGAGGTGATTTCCGGCATCAACGATGTGTTTTCTGTCTGCATGAGCCCGGAGGTGGGGGGACTATCCTATACGGAAGCGGAAGCATTGCGGGAGGGCGTGCCCCACGTTCCGCTGGGGGACGGGGCCACGGAGCTGGACGTTCTGGAAATCACCGACGGCGACTCCTACGATAAAGAAGCCGCCTTCACCGCCGAGCGCATCCGGCAGATGCTGGAAGAAGGCACCACCGTGCGTCAGAAGGATTCTTTGCGCCCGGTCACGCCGGAGGATATTGTGATTCTGCTTCGCTCCCCCGGCACCATGGCGGAGTCCTTCCGTCGGGCCCTGGAGGCGGAGGGCATTCGCTGCGCCCTGGAAGGGGGTGCCAACCTGATGGACACGGAGGAGGTCAGCACCCTGTGCGCCCTGCTGCAGACCGTGGCCAATCCCCGCCAGGATATTCCGCTGCTCACCGTACTGGCCAGCCCCGTGTTTGGCTTCACTGCCGACGAACTGGCCGGGCTCCGGGGGGGCAATAAGAAAATCCGTATTTACGAGGCGCTCCTGAACAGCGACCATCCAAAGGTGGGGCAGTTTCTGGATGTGCTGTCCCAGCTGCGCCAAAAGGCACGGCTGGAGCCGCTGACGGCACTTTTGCAGAGCTGCTTTCTGCTGACCCGGCTGGACAGCGTTTATGGGGCCATGCCCGGGGGCAAGGCGAAAAAGGAAAATCTGCAAACCTTCTACCAAATGGCGGTGGATTTTGAAAAGGGAAATTTACGCACCCTGGACCAGTTCCTGGAGCATCTGGAGACCCTTCGGGGCAGCCAGGTGGCGGCCTCCGGAAGCAGCGCGGGCTGCGTGACCATCATGAGCATCCACAAGTCCAAGGGACTGGAATTCCCGGTGGTGTTCCTCTGCGGACTGTCCCACCGCTTCAATGCCAGCGATGCCCGTCAGCAGGTGCTGTGCGACAAGGATTTGGGCCTGGGGCTGGCGGTGGCGGACAATCAGAACCGGCTGCGCTACAGCGCCATCTCTAAGCGGGCCATTGCTGCCGCCATCCAGCGGGAAAGCGTCAGTGAGGAGCTGCGGGTGCTCTATGTGGCCATGACCCGGGCCCGGGATCGACTGGTGATGACCTGCACCCTGAAAAATCCCGAAAAGAAGCTGCGCACCCTGGCCAACCGCCTGGTGGCCGGAGGGGAGAAGCTATTGTGCATGGAGGCGGACTGCCATGGCGACTGGATCCTGACGGCAGCCATGCAGCGGATGGAGGCGGGGGAGCTGCACGTCCTGGGCGGAAGGCCGGAAAAGCTGCACATCAGCGACTACCCCTGGAAGATTCGCCTGCTGCAAACCGAGGCAACCGGGGAAAAGGTCTCTGCATTGGAGGAAGAGACGCTTCCCTTCCCGGCGGAGTCCGTGGCGCGGCTGGAGAAGGGGCTCGCTTTCCGTTATGACCATTTGCCCGCTACCCAGGCTCCCTCCAAACAGACTGCCACAGGCAGAAAAGGCCGGACCCGGGACGAGGAGGTTCAGGAGAATACCCCTGCTCAGCACCGGAATCAACCCTGGCGAAAGCCCACGTTCCGGGAGGCGGCCAGGGGCGGCACCGCCTACGGCAATGCCATCCACGCTGCCATGCAGTTCATTCGCTACGAAGCCTGTACCGATGCGGCTGCCGTGTCCGCCGAGGTGAAGCGCATGGTGGCATCAGGCCTGCTGACTGCGGAGCAGGGGAGTATGGTGAATCCGAAGCAGATCGCCGCTTTCTTTGCAAGCCCCATTGGCGCAAAGCTGCGGGGCGGAACACCGTACATCCGGGAGTTCAAATTTTCCATTCTGGATGAGGGAGATAAATACGGCGACGGCCTGGAAGGAGAGCAGGTCCTGCTGCAAGGCGTGGTGGACTGCGCCCTGATGGAGGAGGACGGCATCACCGTGGTGGATTTCAAAACCGACCGGGTGACGGAAGAAACCCTGCCCCAGACCGTCCGGCGCTACCGGCTCCAGCTGGATACCTACGCCGACGCGCTGGCAAGAATTTATGAAATGCCGGTGAAGGGGAAGTATCTCTATTTCTTCCATTTGAATCAATTGGTCGCAATATAGCAGAAAATGCGTATGGGATTTGCGCAGCATATGTAGAATTTCGCAGCCCAACGGGACGGAAAAAACCTTCCCCCGGGGGGAAGGTGCCCCAGTGCGCACACTGGGGCGGATGAGGAATGGCGACAGGAACGGAAACGAAAACTGTGAAACAAATGCGCAAAGGTACCAAAATGCTACCATTTTAACCAACTGCAAATGAAGAATGAAGCGGTCGCCGTTCCTCATCAGTCTCGCTGCGCTCGACAGCTTCCCCCCGGGGGAAGCTATGGGCGCTGCCGCGCCAGTGCGGTGTTGCCCTAATATTCCGAGGCAAGAAAAAGGCCATGGGACCCCAAAACAGGTTCCATGGCCTTCTCTTTACAGTGCCTTATCTTCTCAGCGGCTCTGCTGGTTGCTGTTGGTGTTGTTCTGATTCTGGTTCTGATTCCGGCCGCCGCAGTTCTGCTGGCTGTTCTCCTGATTCTTGTTCTGGTTCTGATTATTCATCTTGTGATCCTCCTAAATTTGGTCGCGGTTTTCCCGCAGAGATAGATTGCCCCGAAATTTAGGATTTATCCTTGGGTTTGAAAAGAATTCCGGCCAGCAAGCCGAAAATAATGGCTGCCGAGATGCCCCCGGCTGTTGCCTTCAGTCCGCCGGTGAGAATTCCCAGGGCGCCGTTTTCGTCGATTGCCTCCTTAACCCCTTTTGCCAGGGTAGCGCCGAAGCCCGTCAGCGGCACGGTGGCGCCGGCTCCCGCAAAGTCAATGATGGGTTGGTAGAGACCGAAGGCGCCTAAGATCACCCCGGCTGCCACATATCCCACCAGAATCCGGGCAGGTGTCAGCTTGGTTTTGTCCACCAGAATCTGACCGATGAGGCAGAGCAGTCCGCCCACAAGAAATGCTTTCAGGTAGTCCATTCAGCTCACTCCTCCTTCAATGGCAACGGCGTGGCAGACCCCGGGAATGGGCAGACCCTGCTGGGTGGAAGTGGGGGAGAGCAGGGCACCGGTGCCGCAGAACAGGATTTTTTTCAGTTTCCCGCCGGATAGCTCTTTCAGAAGATACGAGCACAGGGTGATGGCACTGCAGCCGCAGCCGGAGCCGCCGGCGTGCACGTCCTGAAGCTTGTTGTCAAACACCATGGTACCGCAGTCGAAGAGTTTTCCCTCCAGCTCCAGCCCTTCCGTTTTGGAAAGCTCCAGCAGCAGCTCCTTGCCAACCTGGCCCAGGTCCCCGGTGACGATCATGTCGTAATCCTTGGGCGTCAGCTGCATGTCCTCCAGATGGGTTTTGATGGTGGCACAGGCGGCCGGAGCCATGGCGGCACCCATGTTTCCCGGGTCCTTGATGCCCAGATCCCGGACGGTACCCACGGTGCCGGAGAGGATCCTGGGCCCCGTGCCCTCCGCTGCAACCAGGGCGGCACCGGAGCCGGTGACCGTCCATTGGGCCGTGGGGGTGCGTTGACCGCCGTAGCCCAAGGGGAAGCGGTACTGCCGCTCGGAGGATGCAAAGTGGGAGGAGGTCAGCGCGGCCACCCGGTCGGCATACCCGCCGTCCACCGTCAGCGCTGCCAGCAGCAGGCTCTCTGACATGGTGGAGCAGGCTCCGTATAGCCCCAGATGGGGGATGTTCATATTCCGCAGGGAGAAGGAGGAACCGATGCACTGGTTCAGCAAATCCCCGGAGTAGACCAGATCGATCTCCCAGGTGTGCAGACCGGCCTTTTCCGCCAGGGTTTTCAGCGCCAGCTCCTGCATCTTCTTTTCCGCCTGCTCCCAGGTTTTCTGTCCGAAAAAGGTGTCCGTGGAGGTTTTGTCAAAACAATGCCCCAGGGGCCCTTCCGATTCCTTTTTCCCGGCAATGCTGGCCCATGCGGTAATTACCGGTTTGCCGGTAAATAAAAAGCTGCTTTTGCCTCGTTTGTATTTCGCCATGTGACCGTACCTTCCTGAATAGGGTTTGCTTTTCATTATCCCCGGAATGCGGTGCCTTAAACAAGAAATGATGCGTTATGCCGATAAATTGTAATTTGGCGGGCAGTGCCCGCGGACAATGGCGCACCGGGCCGGTGCGAAATCCGGGACTCCTGGGCAGTGCCCGGTAACGCTTTTGCAGGCTCAATTGTTGTTTGGCGTACCGAAACCGACGCGCCCCTTGGCTCCCCCTATGGGGGAGCTGGCTGCCCCGTTAGGGGCAGACTGAGAGGGTACCGCACCCAGTGGGCTGCTCCTAATCCCCCAATGTAGTACCCTCTCAGTCAGCCTGTTCGGCTGCCAGCTCTCCCAAAGGGAGAGCCAAGAGGGGCGTTGCCGTATCTGCCCGCCAAATTACAATTTTTCGATTTGCTGAATCATCCGATATGCAAAACAGTAAAAACGGAGGGGTGAATTTTGTGGAAGATTCCGGCAAAGAAAGACTTGCAATCCGAACAAACGTATGATATACTATAGTAAGAAAAATAGAACTACAGTTTTCTGAAGGCGGAAAACAGGCCCGGAAATTTGAACAGGAGGCGAAACGATGACAGTACTTCTCTATGCGTGCTTTTGTGTGAGCATTATGAAAAGTCTCGCTCTATTCAAGGGAAAGGGAAAAGGCAGGATTCTGATCACCTATGCCGACCGGTTCCAAAAGAACCGGGTCAACGGCGCAACGAGTGGACATCCACGGAAAAACCCACCGGTTTTTTCAGAAACCCAGGGGTTTTTCAAAAAACCCAAAAAACCCAAGGAGAAGGAGAAAGAGAAGGAGAAGGAAAAAGAGAAGGAGAATGAGAAGGAAAAGGAGAATGAGAGGGAGAATGAAAAAGAGAATGAGAGTGAGAGTGAGAGCGATTTCCAGGCAGTTATGGCGGACAAGCCGCCCACACGCCCCCGGTTTCTCCCTCCAATCCATGATCGGTTTGGTGCATGGAGTCCTGTCTGTTCATGGCTTCAAGCAAAAAAACATCCGGCATTTTCATGCCGGATGAGATTTGAAAAATTACACGACCCGAATGCCGCAGTAGAAATGCTCGCTCCAATAGCCGCTGGTGAGGTCGGAATAGGAGACGGTGCTGCGGGAATTGGGGGAGTGGATGAACTGGCCGTTGCCTGCATAGATGCCGGAGTGGGAAATGCCGCTGGCATATGTATTGGCAAAGAGTACGATGTCTCCGGGCTGCAAACTGGCCTTGTCCACCACGGTGCCGGCGTTGTACTGGGCTTCGGGCGTCCTGCCCACGGAGAGGCCGAAGGTGCCGTACACATAGTACACAAAGCCGGAGCAGTCAAAACCGCTGGGGGAAGCGCCGCCATAGACGTAGGGCGTTCCCAGGTACTGGGTGGCCTTCGCCAGAATCTGGGCGCCGGTGGCGGAAGAGGCGGCAGAAGAAACGGAAGAAGAAGTGCTGCCTGCCTGATTGACCGTGGAAGTGCTGGGCAGCGCGGCGATGGCCTTGCCCTGCCGGAAATATTTGGGGGTGTTGGCAGAGGCGCGGTTTTCGTAGGGGATTTCGCTCAGGCTCAGATAGTCACTGCGGATATAGCAGGTTTTGGAGCCGTAGAGCACTTTGTACCAGCCTTGGTTCAGGCCGATGATGTAGCATTTGTCGCCATAGGAGGCGGTGCCCACCCTGGCGTGGGAGGTGCTGGGGCCGCTGCGCAGATTCACGCCGGAGCCGGTTACGGTGCCATAGCCCAGCTCCGCGTTTTCCACCGTGGAGACGGTGAGATAGTCGGCGCTCATGTAGCCTTCCTGAAGATTGTAGTTGACGCGGTACCAGCCGTTCTCCTGCCCCAGAATCACCACACATTCGCCGGAATAGGCGGTGGCCAGGATGGGGGAATCAGTGGAAGGCTGCTGCCGCAGGTTCAGGCTGGTGGCTTTGACAAAGCCGATGCCGTAAACAAGATTGCCTTCTGCCAGTGCAGTGATGGAAAAAGTGCTGATCAGAATCATCAAGGTTACAGCCAAAGCCATAACCCGCGTGGAAAATTTCATACGTTACCTCCGTCGCTGGGATCAAAAGAAATTATTTTCCGGCCAGAGCACGCTCAAGCCAGACGCAGCCCACATCCAGGGCCGTGTAGAAGCCGTCTTTTTCGCTCTTCTTCACAATCCGGTCTCTGCTTCTCGCGGTGGGGTCGGTCAGCTGGAGTTGAACGGAAACCCGGGTTGCAATGTCGGTGTCGTTTACCTTCTTGGTCTCCAGAACCTGCAGCATCACGATGTGACTATCGGCCATGGAGCCGTAATACACCAGGTTGTCCTTGCGCATCAGCGGACGACCCTTGTACGTCAAAACTGTTTTTTCATCAGCCATGAAAGAAACCTCCTGAAAAATGTAGTCAGATTGTAACATATTGTTACTATCCTGTCAACCCCTATTCAGCCGAAAAGGGGTGAAATGGAAAGAATTTACAATTATGATACAAGAATTTTGGGGTAAAGACGGAGGAAGTATGAAGTTTTCAAGTTACATAACAAGTTACATAACAAGAGGCTTTTGCCGTGGCAAAAGCCTCTTGGCGGGGATCATTCGTTTTTGAACAGGTATTCCCGGACCAGAACCTGCATCAGCTCATCCCGGTCGATCTTGCAGATCATGCTGCGGGCGCTGCCGTAATTGGTGATGTAGGTGGGGTCTTCCGTCAGCAGATACCCCACGATCTGGTTAATGGGATTGTAACCTTTTTCGTTCAGGGCATCGAACACACTCCGGAGTATCTGCCGCATGTTCTCTTTTTCATCAGGGACCTTAAAGGTCTGGGTTTCCATTCCCGTCATGGTCTCAGCCTCCTTTTGGAAATTGATACTCTATTATATCCCAAATGGACAGGCCTGTAAAGCCCTTTTGGTAAACATTTTGTGAAATATTACCGGAAAGGGAGGGGCTGAATGGTTTTTTGACCCGATGAAAGAACCGGAAGAACCTTTTTCTTATCGCAGGGAAGCGTCCAGCTTCTCCTTCAGAGCGGCCAGGACCTTGTTCACCACGCCTTCGGAATCGGCATCGGTGAGGGTACGGTCATCCGCGCGCAGCTCCAGGGAGAAGGCCATGCTCTTCTTGCCCTCGGGAACACCCACGCCCCGGTAGATATCGAACAGCTGAATCTTCCGCAGCAGCTTTCCGGCGGAGGCGGTGATCACGTCTTCCACCTGGGCCACGGTAACGGCTTCCTCGCAGATCAGCGCCAGGTCCCGGCTGACGGTGGGATACTTGGGCAGGGGGGTATAGGTGGCATCGGGCAGCAGCATGTTCAGCAGCTTGGTGAAGCTGATTTCCGCGCAGTAAACCTCGGTATCAATGCCGTAATTCTTTGCCACCAGGGGATGGACCTGACCCATGACACCCACTTCCACGCCGTCCATGCAGATGCTGGCGCAGCGGCCGGGATGATAGCTGGGGTTATCCTTCACGGCGGTGTAGCTGGCCTTCTTCAGCCGCAGACCGGCGAACACGGCTTCGATTTCTCCCTTGAGCTTGAAGAAGGTCTCGCCCTCACCATAGGAGCCGAACAGGAGCATCTTGGGCTCTTCCGGCAGGGGCTGGCCTTCCTTGGGCAGGTAGATCTTGGCGATTTCGTAGAGCTTGGCAGCCTTGTTGTGATAGGCGTTGTTACGGCCCAGGATTTCCAGCATGGAGGGCAGAGCGATGGTACGCATGATGGAGGTGTCCTCGCCCAGGGGGTTCTGGATTCTCATTGCATTACGCAGGGGAGAACCGGCGGGAATGCGGATCTGGTCAAAGACGGTGGGGGAGACGAAGGAATAGGTGATGATCTCGCTGTAGCCCAGACCCCGGCACAGCTGTCCAGCCTTGGTTTCCAGCTTCATCTCCTGGGAATAGCCGCCCTGGGTGGAGTTGCGGAACTCGGTGATGGGGATTTCGTTATAGCCGTAGGACCGGCCAACTTCCTCCGCCAGGTCGGCCATCAGGTTCAGGTCGGGCCGGAAGGAGGGAACCAGAACGGTGTCGCCCTCCACGGGGATCTCCAGCCGGTTCAGGTACATCACCATGTCCTCTTTGGAAATGTTGGTACCCAACAGACGGTTGATCCGGTCGGGCTCCAGGGGCAGCTTCCTGGGTTCGGGAACATAGTTGATGATGTCGATGGTGCCGTCCAGCACATCGCCGCACTCCAGCAGCTCCACCAGCTCACAGGCCCGCTGTACGGCGGGAATGGTCATCATGGGGTCCAGATTCTTCTCGAACTTGCCGGAGGCCTCGGTGCGCATACCCAGGGCCAGGGCGGTCTGACGGATGGAGGTGCCGTTGAAGTTGGCGGACTCAAACACCACCATGGTGGTGTCGTCCTTGATTTCGGAGTTCTCACCGCCCATGATGCCGGCCAGGCCGATGGGCTTCTGATCGTCGGCAATCACCAGCATGCCGGCCTTCAGGTTCCGCACATTGCCGTCCAGGGTGGTGAGGGTTTCGCCATCCCCGGCTTCCCGCACCACAATTTTGCCGGAGGATACATAGCGGTAGTCAAAAGCGTGCATGGGCTGGCCGTACTCCAGCATCACGTAGTTGGTGATGTCCACGATGTTGTTGATGGGACGCACACCGTTGGCCCGCAGGCGCTGCCGCAGCCACTTGGGGGAGGGGGCGATCTTCACATTGGCCACCATCCGGGAAGAATACCGGTTGACAAGCTCGGTGGCGGGAACCTCCACATCCAAATGCTCAAAAATGGAGCCGGCGTCGCTGCCCTTCACCACGGGCTCGTGATGCTTCATGGGCTTTCCGAAGGCGGCGGCGGCTTCCCGGGCCAGACCGATGATGGAGTAGCAGTCGGGCCGGTTGTTGGTGATTTCAAAATCCACCACGGTGTCATCGTTGCCGATGATGGGGTTGATGTCGTCGCCGGGCTTTCCGGCGTCGGGGTCCAGAATCCAGATGCCGTCGGCGAAGACTCCGGGCAGGTCGTTCTGGGTCAGACCCAGCTCGGCAAAGGAGCACAGCATGCCATTGGAGATTTCCCCCCGCAGCTTGCCCTTGGTGATGTGCACGCCGCCGGGGAGCCAGGAATTGTGCAGGGCAGCGGGCACCAGGTCGCCCTCGTGGACGTTCTGAGCGCCGGTGACGATCTGCACGGGCTCCGCCTGCCCCACGTCCACCTGACAGATGAACATGTGGTCGGAGTTGGGGTGGCGCACCATGGAGAGCACCTTGCCCACCACCACGTTTTTGATTTCCGCGTCCATCCGCTCCCAGGTTTCCACCTTCTGGCCGAACACGGTCATGGTCTCCACAAATTCCTTGTCGGAAACGGCGCTCAGGTCAACAAATTCTTCATTGATCCATTTTCTGTTCAGTTTCATCTGGAAACCCTCCTTAGAACTGGTTCAGGAACCGCACGTCGTTGTCGAAGATCAGACGCAGGTCGGTGATTTTCAGACGGCCCATGGCCATCCGCTCCAGGCCCATGCCGAAGGCAAAGCCGGAGTATTTGGTGGAGTCGATGCCGCAGTTTTCCAGCACGGCAGGGTGTACCATGCCCGCGCCCAGCAGCTCGATCCAGCCCTCGCCGTGGCAGGTGGAGCACACCTGACCGTCGATTTCGCCGGTGCCGTGGCACTTGTGGCACTGCATATCCATTTCGCAGCTGGGCTCGGTGAAGGGGAAGTGATGGGGACGGAACCGCATTACCGCATCCTCCCCGTAGATTTTCCGCATGCAGGAGATCAGGGCACCCTTCAGGTCGCCCATGGTGATGTGCTCATCCACCACCAGACCCTCGATCTGGTGGAACATGGGGGAGTGGGTGGCGTCGGCCTCATCCTTCCGGAACACCCGGCCGGGAGCCAGAATGCAGATGGGAGGCTTGGCATTTTCCATCACCCGGATCTGCATGGGGCTGGTCTGGGTGCGCAGGAGCACGGAGTCGTCGTCCGTGAAATAGAAGGTATCGCTGCGGTCCCGGGAGGGGTGGCCCTCCTCGATGTTCAGCCGGGTGAAATTGTAGTCCGCCAGCTCCACCTCGGGGCCTTCCACCACCTGGTAGCCCAGACCCACAAAGATGTCCTTGATCTGCTGGAGCACCTGGTTCATGGGGTGCTGGTGGCCGATTTCGATTTCGTCGCCGGGGATGGTCACGTCGATGGACTCAGAGGCCAGCTTTGCCTCCAGGACGGCGGCGTGAACGGCGGCCTTGCGCTGTTCCAGCTTTTCCTCGATGGCGGCGCGGACGTTGTTGGCCAGCTGACCCATCACAGGACGCTCTTCCGCGGAGAGCTTGCCCATCTGCTTCAGCACGGCGGTGAGTTCTCCCTTCTTGCCCAGCAGCTTCACACGCAGATCTTCCAGCTCGGCAGGAGTGGCGGCCTTGTCCAAAGCGGCCATTGCCGCCTGGCGAATGGTTTCCAATTGTTGTTTCATTTCTTTTCCTCCTAAAAGGTTAACATAACGATATTATGACGAGTGGAGGGCAACAAAAAAGCCCTTCCTCCCGAAAATCGGGACGAAAGGCAACCCTTCCGCGGTACCACCCGCAATTCGCCGCTCATCGCGGCGCAGCTCTCGGGCGCATCCACGCCCATGATGGGTAACGGCATCACCCGTCCGGCCCTACTGACAATGTTCAGGCGGCAGCTCCTGGGAGAAAGCCCGGCATTGCACGCAAGCGGATTCCACCCTCCCGCTCTCTCTGAAAACGCAAACCAATACAAGGCAGCCCAATCGCAGCATTTGGCATATCGGGGATATATTAGCATATTCACATAAAATATGCAAGCATTTTTTCAGGAAATGTGTCTTTGGAAAATTGAACGGAAAGATGGAGCGCAGCTTTCGCCGGATTTTCCGAAACGGCGGATGATTCCTCACTAATTCATATTTCGCTGTCGGTTTCAAACTCGCACACTGACAAATTGGTATTTGATGGTTTAAACCGCACCCACTGTAGGGGCGGCTCGTAGCCGCCCGCAACGTAACGAAATTGAGTGTTCCGTTGAATGGTATCGCGTCTGACATCGTACGAATTCGCCCAACCCGGTTTGTTTTGTGGATTATACTGCGCGGGAGGCTACGAGCCTCCCCTACACTGGCTGGGCAGTTGTTGTAGTCTGGCTCGCAAAAACGTTACCGGGCGCCGCCCAGGAGTCCCGGATATCACACCACCCCGGTGCGCATTGGGGTGAAGCGCCCTGCGCTTCAAATTACAATTTGGCGAGCAGAGAATTTCATCCGGTAAGCATGCTGCAGCATGCTGCAGATATTATTTTGTAAAAACCCTTGACTTCCACTGTGGTAAAATTGTATAATTCCTCTGATAAAGACAAACAGAAGCGGGGCGGCTCTGTGCCCTTTCGTAAGGCACCGCGAAGCCGGCAGGGGCGTGCGCTCACTGCCGATGGATACCGGTGTATGGATCGGCTTTTGCCCGGGCCTTTTCGGAACTGTTTGTTCTGATCGGATAGAATATTCTGAATGATTTCATCATCGCCTCATTGGGTGCTTTCCCATGGGCGTGGAGGCATACCATGACGAAAAATGATGCCAAAAAGTTAAGACGGGGGGACCTTCTGGAGCTGCTGATTGAGCAGACCGAGGAGAACCAGCGCCTGATGAATAAAATCTCTCAGCTGGAGACAAAGCTTTCCGAACGGGTGATTGTCATGGAACAGGCAGGCTCCATCGCTGATGCCGCCCTGGGCCTGACCGAAGTGTTTTCCCAGGCCCAGGATTCCGCTGACCGCTATCTGGAGAGCATCCGGCAAAAGCAGGCAGAGGCAGAGGATGCCCTGCGCCAGGCCCAGGAAAAGGCCAAACAAATCGAGCAGAAGGCCCAGGAGGAAGGCCAGACTACGGTGCGGAAGGCCCGGGAGGAAGGACAGGCTACATTGCAGAAAGCCCAGGAGGAGGCCCAGGCCCTTTCCCAAAAGACCCAAGAGGAGGCCCAGGAGCTTACCCGCCAGACCCGGGAGATAGCAGAAGCACTTACGGCACAGACCCAGGCTGAATGCGCCCGGCAGAGGGAAAAAGCCCGGGCCGATTGTAAGGTACTGGAGTGTCAAACCCAGGCGGAATGCGAAAAGCGCCTGGCGGAGGCGGAGAAGAAAGCGGCAGAGATCGTTGCCGCGGCGGCAAATTCCGCCGGAGCACCCACAGACGGTGGTGCTTCCAAACGCCGGGGCATCTTCGGCCGCCTGCGGAACAGAAGGTAAGCCATGAGAAAGAAAAAACTGGTCAATCCCGGCCTGGACAGTCTGCGCGCCGAGCTCAAACGGGTTCGCTATAGGCAGCGGTACAACAGCGTCGTACGCAGTACAATTTATATTCTGCTCACGGTGGCGGCGGCTGCCGTTCTGGTGGCAACCCTTCTGCTGCCGGTGCTTCGCATCTATGGCTCGTCCATGACCCCGTCGCTGTACGAGGGGGATATTGTGGTCTCCTTGAAAACCACGGACTTCGGGCGGGGCGATATCATCAGCTTCTATTATAACAACAAGATCCTGGTCAAACGTGTCATCGCCTTTGAGGGTGAATGGGTCAACATCGACGAAGAGGGCAATGTTTATGTGGACGGCCAGCAGCTGGACGAGCCTTATATCGATGAAAAGGCCCTGGGTGAGTGCGATATCAAGCTGCCCTATCAGGTGCCTGACGGGCGACTTTTTGTCATGGGCGACCACCGTGCCACTTCGGCGGACAGCCGCAGCACCACCGTGGGCTGCGTGATGGAGGAGCAGATTGTGGGCCGCATTGTCTATCGCGTCTGGCCCATGAGTGAGTTTGGCCCGGTGGAATGAATCACCCGAAGCGGCGGCCGATCCGGTAATGGCCGGCCCTCGTCAGCGTTTCAAGCTTTGAAAGAGCTGACGTGCATATTATAGATTGTTCATCTCCCAACCTTCTGCCCCTGGGGGCAGGGGGTGGGGGACGATGGTAAGGAGCGCCCCATGAATTGGTTAAAAAAGAATCTGTCCACGATCCTTCTGGTTCTGGCATTGATCATAGGGCTTTGCTTACTGTTGTATCCCACCGTCAGTGACTACTGGAATTCCTTCCACCAGTCCCGGGCGATTGCAACCTATGCAGAGCAGATCGCCCAGATCGACAATACACACTATGTCGAATTGCTCCAGGGCGCCGAGGCGTACAACGCTGCCCTGGCCCGGCAGGAGAAAGCCGACTGGGTTCTTTCTGAAGAGGAGCTGGAGGCGTACAATACCACCCTGGATGTGTCCGGCGCGGGCGTTATGTGCTCCCTTGAGATTCCCAAGCTCAAGTGCAAGCTTGCCGTTTATCACGGTGTGGACGAGGGCGTGCTCCAGATCGCCGTGGGCCATATCCCCGGTTCCTCCTTGCCTGTGGGCGGCGAGAGCACCCACTGTGTCCTTTCCGGCCACCGGGGCCTTCCCTCCGCCAGGCTTTTCACGGATCTGGACAAGCTGGTGGTGGGGGATACCTTCCTCATCAATGTGCTGGATGAGATCCTGACCTATGAGGTGGATCAGATCCTCATTGTGGAGCCCTACGATCTTTCTTCCCTGGAGATCGTCCCGGGGGAGGACCTGATGACCCTGGTCACCTGTACCCCCTACGGCATCAATACCCATCGGCTGCTGGTGCGGGGGCACCGGATTGAGACTGCCGCTCAGGCCCGCACCATTCGTGTCTCTGCCGATGCGGTTCAGATTGATCCTACTCTGGTGGCACCTGTGGTGGCAGCGCCCATATTGCTGGTCCTGCTGCTGATTCTGCTGCTGACTTCCAATAAGAAACCCAAATCAGGACGAAGGAAGTGAATGTCTTGAAAGCCAACGGATTTGTTCCCCGTTCGGCAGCGCTGCTGCTGTCGGTGGTGCTGCTCTGTTTGTCCATGGTACCCACCGCCGGGGCGGAGACCCTGGGCAGTTTGTCCATTTCCTACCCGATTGACGGAACCGTTTACCACATTTATTCCGTGGGCAGCCTGGATGGCGGCCAGATCGTGATGGATGAGGCGTTCCGGAATGTGGACACCTCCGATTATGCTGCCGCCGCCGGTGTGATGGCCGATATGGTCAAAAACGAAGATGCCGCGGAAGAGCTTGCCGCTGCCACTGTGACGGACGGCAAGGCGGTATTCCATAACCTTCCCATGGCGATTTACCTTGTGCTGGGTGATCCCGGTGAAGTGGATGATGTCCGGTATTGGCCCACGCCCTTCCTGCTGTCCGTCCCTCAGAAGGATGAACAGGATCGGTTTGTGTGGGATGTGTCCGTCACCGGCAAAAAGGAGCTGGATGTGGAAATCACCGTGGTGAAGAAGTGGGTGGGGGATTCTCCTTCCTTCCGTCCCCAAAGCATTACGGTCTACCTGACCCGGGACGGAAAGGGGTACGGTGATCCGGTGGAGCTGAGCGCTTCCAACAACTGGACCTATACCTGGCAGAATCTGCCTCCCGATGAATGGGGCGTTGCCGAGCAATCCAATCCCCGTTACACGGTGTCTGTTTCCCGGCAGGGGAATGTCTTTACCATTACGAACACCTGGAAGAAAATCCCTCAAACCGGCCAGCTGTGGTGGCCCGTATCCGCTCTGGCGCTGACAGGTCTTGTGTTCCTCTGCCTGGGCCTGATCCGCAGAAGGGAAAGTGACGCGAATGCGTAAAAAGGGTTCTATACTGATTGCAATCGGACTGCTGCTGCTGGCAGCAGCCCTTTTGCTTACGCTTTACAATATCTGGGATGCCCATCGGGCGGACGTTGCGGCGCAAACTGCGGTACAGGCCCTGAAAGAGATGATCCCAACCCTTCGGACTGCGCCTGAACAGGAGCGTCAGCCCGGTTCCCCGGAGGCGGTTCTGCCGGATTCCCGGGAGGAGACAGAGGGAGCAGGGGAGGACATCCAAAGGGAATCCGAAGGGGAAACCGGAATGAAATCCAAAAGGGAAGCCCTGATGAAATCCACAGAGCCATCCCGGGGGAATTCCGAACGTGAAATTCTGAAATCTCCCCCGGAGAAGGCACCGGAGCAATCCCAAGCCGAACCCCGGACGGAATCCGAAGACGGCGCCAAAGAGGCAACCAAGCGCTTGAGGATCAACCATTTTTTTGCGGAAATTCCCCAGGACCGGGAAATGCCCACGAAGCTGTTGAACGGTTACCAGTACATTGGTGTGCTGGATGTGGACTCGCTGGAGCTTTCCCTGCCGGTGATGGACCGCTGGGATTACGAACGGCTGAAGGTTTCCCCCTGCCGCTTTGCCGGAAATGTATACCAGGATAACCTGGTCATCTGCGCCCACAACTATGCCCATCATTTTACACCGCTGAAATATGTTCCCATTGGAACGGAAGTCAAATTCACCGATATGGAGGGAAACACCTTCCGCTATGCGGTTTCTTCCTTTGAGACCATCGGACCCAACGACGTGGAGGGAATGGTAAACGGCGATTGGGATCTGACGCTGTTCACCTGCAATACCAGTGGCCAGACCCGATGTGCCATCCGCTGCGACAGAATTCATACTAATTCTTGATAAAAAGATTTAATTAGCAGCGCAGGGATATTGGAGCAAGACAAGGCAGAGGAACGCAGCCATACTGTATGTATGGCAAGTGACGATAACGCAGTATTGCGCCAATAGACCAAGCTGATAT
>JALFGI010000108.1 GCA_022777455.1 Clostridiales bacterium
ATGGCAGCATTACTGGGGGCCTAAAAGACATCCCAGGGAAAACCCTCCGGAGGGTTGTGGCAAAACGCCATCCAATCATGGGTGGAAGGATGATAAAAGCCGACGTGCTGGGAAAACAGAGCGATTTCGCAGGGATCGTCCAGGACAGAGTATTTTCGCTCACCCACGAGAGGAAGCCCCCGGCTGGCAAACTGGACCCGAATCTGGTGGGTCCTGCCGGTGTGGAGCTGAATCTCCACTTTGCTCATGCCTCGGGCAGAAGCCAACACCCGATAGCTGAGGCTGGCATTCTGAATTCCTTTTCCGGGTTCCGACGCCACGAAGGTCATTTTTCTGGCCTTGTCCCGGCCCAGAAGATCTTCCAGCGTGTCGCTGCCTTTCTCCGGGATTCCATGGACCACAGCGTAATAAGTCTTTTGGAACTCCCCTTCCCGCACCTGGCGGGACAGCTCCGATGCCGCCGCCGGATTCCGCGCCAGCACCATCAGGCCGCTGACCACCCGGTCCAGCCGGTGTACCGTGCGGAGGTCCGCCCTGGGATCTCCCAGCTGACCGCGCAGCAGTTCCGGCAGGCCGCCGGGCTCATCGGTGGAAAGCACCCGGGCCGGTTTCATACAAACCAGGATATCCTTATCCTGATAGCAGATTTCTGCCACGCACACCACTCCCTTTTCGCTTATTTTATCAGATATTCCACTGAAGTTCAAGCATTTGGAGGTTTTGCCATGAAAATCGTCATACTGGATGGTGCCGCACTGAATCCCGGTGATCTGAGCTGGGAAGGACTTGCTCAATTCGGAGAATACACCGTATATCCCCGCACGGACAGTGCCCAGGAAACCATTGCGCGAATCGGCAGCAGTGAAATCGTACTGACCAACAAAACGCCCATCACAAGAGAAATTCTGGAAAGCTGTCCCTCTGTCCGTTACATCGGCGTTCTGGCCACCGGCTATAATGTGATCGACTGCCAGGCCGCCAGGGAGAAAGGCATTCCCGTCACCAATGTTCCCAGCTATGGAACCAATGCGGTGGCCCAGTTTACCATGGCCCTGCTGCTGGAAATCTGCCATAAAACCGGACTGCATGATGCTGCCGTTCATGAAGGGCAATGGGAGCGCTCCCCCGTGTTTTCCTTCTGGCTCACGCCCCAGTCCGAGCTTGCGGGAAAAACCATGGGCATCATCGGTCTGGGCAGAATCGGTACCGCTGTCGCAAAACTGGCCCAAGCCTTCGGGATGCGAGTAATCGCCTATTCCCGCACCAAAAAGGAAGGGATCGACTGTGTGGATCTGGATACTCTTCTGGCCGAGTCCGATGTGATTTCCCTTCACTGCCCCCAATTCCCGGAAACCGAGCGGCTGATCCGCAGGGAAACGCTGAATAAAATGAAAGACGGAGCCATTCTGCTGAACACCTCCCGGGGCGGACTTCTGGACGAAGCGGATGTGGCTGAGGCACTGAGAAGCGGAAAGCTCCGAGCTGCAGCAGTGGACGTGGTATCCCAGGAGCCCATTCTGGGCAGCAATCCCCTGCTCCACGCCCCCAACTGCATCATCACGCCCCATATGGCCTGGGCTCCCACGGAAAGCCGGCTTCGGCTGATGGACTGCGTGGTGGAAAACCTTCGCGGCTTCCTGTCCGGGGCACCCCTGAACGTTGTAAATTAACGCTTATTTTTCTTGTCAAACAGCAGGGATATTCCAATTCCGGCCAGAATCAGAAACATTGCCGAAACCAACGGATTGGGACTGTGACGGACGATGCCTTTCGCCAGATGCAGCCCACTGCCCAAATGAACCGCCGGCTCCGGGACATTCCAAGCATCCGCCCCGGTGCGGATTCCCAGGAAGGTAATCACGACCAGCACCGCCGCGCAAATCAGACAGATAACCCGTTTTCCCATATTTCTGAATCCTCCCTTGTTAGATTGTGGATTCAGTATACACGCCGCCCTCGCTGAAAAAGGTCTTTTTGCCGCTGCCCGCTCCGAAATCGAACGCCCTTCTGCGTCCGCTTCCCGCATAATGAGCGCCGCCGGAATGCGAAAGATGACCAGCCGTCCCGAAGCGTTTCTAACAGGAGGAAAACTTTTGTTAGACTCCGGTTTTTTATCTGAACGCAGTGCAAAACCCATAAGGATGTTTGATTTTTCGTGAAATAAGGAGAGGATCCCCTGCAATGTATGAAACCGATCGATTACAATTGAAGCACCCGGTTTTTTCAGACTGGGAGGGGATGTACCGCAACCTGTGGTGCCACAGGGAATCCGCAGAGTTCATGCTCTGGAATGTGACAACCAGTCCCGAAGAGGCCCAGGAACGGATGCGCCGCTCCATTGCCTTTCAGGAAGGGAAGCCTGCCTGGTTTGTCTACGAAAAATGCAGCGGCGAGCCCATGGGCTTTGCCGGGTTCCGTGAAATAGAACCAGGGGTCTTTGAGGACACCGGCATTGCTGTCGGTCCCGCCTTCGTTGGGAAAGGCTATGGAAAAGAAATCCTGAATCTTCTGACCCGGATCGCAAAAGAGCAATACGGCGCCGTGGGGTTCATCGCCTCCTGCCGCAGTCGGAACAGCGCCTCCCGGGGAATGATTCTGGGCTGCGGATTCCGGTTCTCCCACTATGAAAACCGGATAGACCACCGGAATGGAACGGAATATATTCTGGAATTCTACGAGAAAGCTCTATAAAAAAGTCCTTGCAGCCGAAACGCCGCAAGGACTTTTTTTCATTGTTCCACAGTTTGGAGAATCAGCTTCACCAGCGCATCTCTTCCGTCTCCTTTTTCAGCGGAGAAAGGAATGATGGGGCAGTTGTCGGGGAGCTCCAAGTCCTCCCGGATGGTTTTCAGATTGGGTTCCAGCTCACATTTTTTCAGCTTGTCCATCTTGTTGGCCACCACCACAAAGGGACAGCCGCTGTCCAAAAACCAACGGGCCATGGTCACATCGTTATTCGTGGGAGGATGGCGGTAGTCCACGATCAGCACGCCCAGAGTAATCCGGTTGGCGGCGAAATAATCCTCCATCAGCTTTCCCCAGCGTTCTTTCTCACTCTGGGAAACCTTGGCGAAACCATAGCCGGGCAGGTCCACCAGGTAGCATTTCCGGTCCAGGGTGAAATAATTCACATGGATGGTCTTGCCAGGCTTATCCCCCACTCTGGCAAAATTCTTCCGCTGCAAAAGACGGTTGATCACAGAGGATTTTCCCACATTGGATTTCCCGGCAAAGGCAATTTCCGGCAGACGGACAGCGGGGAAATCCTTGGGAGAAGCAGCGGAAATCAAAAATTCAACATTCTGAAAATTCACGGCTTCCCTCCCTTACTGCTGCAGCGACGGCCGGTGCAGCTTGGCTGCATCCTCAGGGATTGCGTTCAGCACCGTGGGAGCAGCCTCCGCCTGGCGGTTCAACGCCGCGTCCAGAACGGTGTCCACCGTGTGGGCGGTGATAAAATTCAGCTGCTTGCGGACGGTCTGATCAATTTCCTCCAGGTCCCGTTCATTGTCTGCGGGAATGATCACCGTACGGATGCCATGCCGCAGGGCGGCCATGGTTTTTTCCTTCAGGCCGCCGATGCGAAGCACCCGACCCCGGAGGGTCACCTCACCGGTCATGGCCACATCTCTGCGCACCGCTGCACCGGTCAAGGCGGAAACAATGGCGGTGGTCACCGTCACACCGGCGGAGGGACCATCCTTGGGCACCGCACCTTCCGGAAAATGAACATGGATATCCTTGGTTTTGTAGAAGTCGGGAGCAACCCCCAGCTTGGAGGCGTTGGCCCGGATGTAGCTCACGGCAGCATGGACGGATTCTTTCATCACGTCACCCAGGTTGCCGGTGAGCTCCAGCTTGCCGGAGCCTTCCATCACGTTGACTTCCACCTCCAGGGTTTCGCCGCCCACGCTGGTCCAGGCAAGACCGGTCACCAGCCCCACCTGGTCTGCTCCCGGAAGCCGTTCGGGCAGGTACTTCCGGACGCCCAGGAAGGTTTCCAGATTGGCGCCGTTTACGGTAATCCGCTTGGGCTCCTCCTGACTGAGAATCTGCATGTCCGTCTTGCGGCAGATATCGCCGATGCAGCGTTCCAGATTTCGCACGCCGGATTCCCGGGTATAGCACTCGATGATCTCCCGAATGGCATCGTCCGTGATGCGCAGCTGGGACTTTTTCAGGCCGTGCTTGGAAAGCTGCTTGGGAATCAGGTGATTCTTGGCGATCATCAGCTTCTCCTCATCACTGTAGGAGCTGAGTTCGATGACCTCCATACGGTCCAGAAGGGGCCGGGGCACGGTATCCAGCGTATTGGCGGTGGTGATGAACATCACGTTGGAAAGGTCAAAGGGAATCTCCAGGTAATGATCCCGATAGGAATGGTTCTGCTCGGAATCCAGGACCTCCAGCAGTGCGGCGCTGGGGTCACCCCGATAGTCGGATCCCATTTTGTCAATTTCGTCCAGCAGCAGCACCGGGTTGGAGGTACCTGCCTGGGCTATGGCCGCCATAATTCGTCCGGGCATGGCGCCCACATAGGTTTTGCGGTGACCCCGGATATCCGCCTCATCATGGACACCACCCAGAGAAATCCGAACCATTTTCCGATTCAAGCTCCGGGCGATGGAATAGGAGATGGAAGTTTTGCCCACACCGGGAGGACCCACCAGGCAGAGAATCTGGGGCGGCATATGAGGAGCCAGCTGCCGGACGGCAATGGTTTCCAGGATCCGCTCCTTTACCTTTTCCAGGCCGAAGTGGTCATGCTCCAAAATTTTGGAGGCCGCCTGGACATCGATCCGCTCCTTGGAGGTTTTATTCCAGGGCAGATCCAGCACGGTGTCCAGGTAGCTGCGCAGGACCGAAGCCTCAGAAGAGCCGAAAGGCTGCTTTCTCAGCTTCTGCACGTCCTTCAAAAGCTTCTTCTCATACTCCTCTTTCAGATGGAGGCTTTTGATTTTGGCGATATCCTCATCAAAATCCTCATCGTCCTCCCCTTCTCCCAGTTCATCCCGGATGACACGCATCTGTTCGCGCAGGTAGTAATCCCGCTGATTCTGGTCGATGGCGGAACGGGTTTTATCCTGAATCTCCGACTCCAGCTGGAGCACCTCGATTTCCCGGGTCAGGTAAGTAACGGCCATTTCCAGCCGGCGGGTAGGATTGAGCTGCAGCAGCAGCTTGGCCTTCTCCGCGAAATCCAGGCCGGAATTCTGAGCCATGGAATCCGCCACAAAGCCGTTCTGATTGCTGGCCATCATACGGAGCTGAACCATCTGGGCCGGATGCTCCGTGAGCTCCACATAAGTATTATAAAGGGTGCAGGCCTCCCGGCGCAGAGCCTTGCCTCTGGGGGAATCCGTCTCCTCCGGGCAGGGAATGGACTCTACCACGGCAGAGAGGAAGGGCTCGGTCTGCCGCATTTCCACGATCCTGGCCCGGGTGACACCGGTGACCAGCACCCGCAGGTTCTCATCTGGGGCATTCAGCAGCTGCTTGACCTTGACCACCGTACCCACGGCATAGAGGTCTGCCAGCTTGGGATCATCCACCAGGAGATCCTTCTGGGGAACCAGAAACAGCATCTGGTCCTTTTTCATGGCAGCCTCCAACGCAAGGGCCGACTTGGTTCTGCCCACGTCAAAGTGGACCGTCTGCTCCGGGAAAACTGCCAGCCCGCGCAGGGCAAGCACAGGCATCAAGCCTGCATAGCAAATTTCAGACAAGGGATAATCCCTCCTTATTGGATAATAGAAGAAGGGGATAGAAATCTACCCCCTTCATATTTGTCAGTGCTTTCCGGCCAGCTTTTCTCTGGGATGGCTGGGATCCCGGAGAATGGTGGCAGGTGCTCCTTCCACGCACTCCGGCGTGATGACCACCTTCTGAATGGTCAGGTCCGACGGAATCTGATACATGATTCCCGTCATGATCTTCTCCATGATGGCCCGCAGCCCCCGAGCACCGATTTCCCGCTCCAAAGCCTTCTGGGCAACTGCCTGCAGGGCCTCATCGGTGATCTCCAGAGAAACGCCGTCCATCTCCAGCAGTGCTTGATACTGCTTGGACAGGGCGTTCTTGGGCTCCACCATGATGCGGATCAGGTCCTGCTGGGTCAGGCTCTGCAGATTGGTGATGACGGGCATACGGCCCACCAGCTCCGGGATAATGCCGAACTTCAGCAGATCATGGGGCTCCACCTGGGACAGGATCTTGCCCACATCCCGCTTTTTCCGGCTCTCCACAGGTGCGTCGAAGCCGATGGCGGAACGATCCGTGCGGGCCTCGATGATTTTATCCAATCCGTCGAACGCGCCGCCGCAGATGAACAGGATGTTGGTGGTGTCGATCTGGATCATTTCCTGTTGGGGGTGCTTGCGGCCACCCTGAGGAGGAACACCGGCAACGGTACCCTCCAGAATCTTCAGCAGTGCCTGCTGGACGCCCTCACCGGAAACGTCACGGGTGATGGAGGTATTTTCGCTCTTGCGGGCGATTTTATCCATCTCATCAATGTAGATAATGCCGGTCTGAGCACGCTGTACATCAAAGTCAGCGGCCTGAAGAAGACGAAGCAGGATATTTTCCACATCATCGCCCACATAGCCTGCTTCCGTGAGCGTGGTCGCATCGGCAATGGCGAAAGGAACATTCAGGATTTTGGCCAGGGTCTGAGCAAAGAGGGTTTTGCCGGAACCCGTGGGACCAATCAGCAGAATGTTGCTCTTTTGCAGCTCCACATCGGAGTTGCCGCCAAAATAAATACGTTTGTAGTGATTGTATACAGCGACGGACAGCGCGACCTTTGCTTCTTCCTGACCGACGATGTAATGATCCATGAATGCTTTGATCTCCATGGGGGCAGGCAGCTTATCCATGGTGGGTTCGCCGCCCCGGCCCACATCGATCTCATCCCGCAGCAGATCGTTGCACGCGTGGACACAATCGCTGCAGATATACACTCCTGGGCCGGCAATCAGCTTAGAAGCCTGATTCTCCCGCTTCCCGCAGAAGCTGCAGCGAATCTGCTGTTCCGAATTTCTTGCCATGAACCCGTTACCTCATTTCTAAAAAATCAATGATGCTCCAGCACCCGGTCGATCAGGCCAAAGGCCTTGGCCTCCTCAGCGGTCATAAAGTTATCCCGCTCGCAGGCATTGGTGACCACATCGATGCTCTGGCCGCAGTTTTCAGCCAGGATGCGATTCATGCGTTCCTTAATGGTCTGGAAACGCTTCAGATGGATGGCCATATCGGTCACCTGCCCCTGGGTACCTGCAGAAGGCTGATGGATCATGATCTCTGCGTTCGGCAGCGCCATTCGTTTGCCCTTGGTACCCGCACTCAGCAGGAACGCGCCCATGGAAGCTGCCATCCCCACGGCGATGGTAGCCACATCGCACTTTACATACTGCATGGTATCATAGATCGCCATGCCCGCCGTGATGCTGCCGCCGGGGCTGTTGATATAAAACTGAATGTCCTTGTCGGGGTCCTGGGCTTCCAGGTACAGCAGCTGAGCCACAACCAAACTGGCAGTGGTATCGTTGACTTCCTCCGACAGGAAAATGATACGGTCATTCAGCAGACGGGAAAAAATATCATAGCTGCGCTCGCCGCGGCTGGTCTGCTCAACAACATAGGGAACCAAACTCATGGTGATGTCTCCTTTCATACAGCAGGGGTTTGAAACATTCTAACCATTTGGAGGACGGCTTATTCCTCGGTCTTCTCCTCAGCCTTGGGAGCAACAGCCACAGCGCTGTCCACAATGATCTGAACGGCCTTGCGAGTCTTCAGGCTCTCGGTCAGTTCCTCAGCGGGGACCATCTCCTTGACCTTCTCGGGCTCCAGCTCATACTGCTTGGCCAGGGACTCGATCTCGGCAGCGATGTCTTCCTCGGACACGGTGACATTCTCCACCTCAGCGATCTTCTCCAGGGTGACGGAGATCTTTGCCTGCTTCTCGGCGCCGGGACGGAAGGCATTGCGCATGGTGGACACGTCGCCGCCCATCATCTTGGCATACTGCTCCATGGAGTAGCCGCCCATCTGCAGCTGGTAAGCGAAGCGCTCCATCTGTACATCCAGTTCCCGCTCGATCAGGGCGTTGGGCATATCAACAGTGGTGTTCTCGGCAGCCTTGTCAACGCAGGCCGTCTCGAAATTGGTCTGAGCGTTCTTCTCAGCCTTCTCCAAAGCCTTGGCGCGGATGTCAGCCTTCAGTTCTTCCAGGGTGTCGAACTCGGAAACGTCCTTGGCAAACTCGTCGTCCATCTCGGGCACCACGGTCACGGTGACCTTGTTCACCTTCACATGGAACACGACAGCCTTACCGGCCAGTTCCTTATGGTAATCCTCGGGGAAGGTGATGTCGATGTCCTTTTCCTCACCGGCGGACATGCCAACCACCTGATCTTCAAAGCCAGGGACAAAGGAACCGCTGCCCAGCTTCAGATCGAAATTGTCGCCCTTGCCGCCCTCAAAAGGAACGCCATTGTCGAAGCCTTCGAAGTCGATGTTGGCGGTGTCGCCCATCTGGGCGGCGCGTTCAACGGTCTCGGTGGAAGCCACGTTCTGAGCCATCCGGTCCAGCTCGGCCTGAACCTGAGCATCGGAAACGGTAACCTCAGCCTTCTCCACTTCCAGGCCCTTGTACTGGCCCAGAGTGACCTCGGGATAAATTTCAGTGGTCAGAGTCAGGGTGACCACATTGTCGTCGCTGATCTGCATATCGGTCAGGTTGGGGCGGCCGACGGCCTTGAAGCCCTCCTGATGCGCAATGGCGAAGTCATAGATTTCGGGGAAGATTTCTTCCAGGCCGTCTTCATAGAAAACGTGAGCGCCGTACATGCTCTCGATCATCTTCCGGGGAGCCTTGCCCTTCCGGAAGCCGGGGATCATAATGCTCTTGCGGGCCTTCATGTAAGCCTTGTTGACACCGGACTCCATCAGTTCCTTGTCGATCTCCACAACAACGGTGGCGTTGTTGCCGTTTTTCTCTACGCTATTGACTTTCATTTGAATTATTCCTCCTAAATTGGCCTGCAGAGCAGCGCCTTTCTATATCTTTATGATTCAGCCGATATATTCTATCAAATAAAATACGGGTTGTCCACACATTTCTGAAAAGTTTTCTAATATTTCACATTATTTCTAAGGAAGAATCTTTTGCGGCCTGAAATTTATGAAATCTGCTGCCAGCAGGGCGTAATCAACCCCGTCCCAGATTCCTTCCGTCGCCAGCTTGTGGCTTGGCCCGTGCAAATGACCGTAAAAGCAGCGACGGACTCCATAACGCTGAAGCAGTTCCAGGATCTCCGGGCACTCATAGCCCTTGCTTCGGGGAGGATAATGGAGGAACACCAGCTTGGGCAGCTCCCCTGCCGCTTTCAACGAAGCCTCCAGCCGGATCAGCTCCCGCTTGAACACCTTTTCGTCATGCTCACTGCTTCGCTTTTCCTCAAAATACCAGCCCCGGGTGCCGCAGATGGCGTAGCCGCTGTATTCATAGAAATTGTTGTTCAGGATATGCAGATCGGTAAATTCATTTTCCAGGCAGAATTTCTGGAATTTCGCAGCAGTAGACCACCAGTAGTCATGGTTGCCCTTGAGGATGATCTTCCTGCCGGGAATATGATTGATCCAGGCAAAATCCGCCTTGGCAGACTCCAGATCCAGCGCCCAGCTCAGATCGCCCATGAGCACCGTGGTATCCTCCGGGCCGATGATCTCCATCCCCTGCCGAAGCTTGTCCATATAGCCCACCCAGGCGCCGCCAAAGATATCCATTGGCTTGGGGGCACCGAGGCACAAATGCAAATCGCCGATGGCGTAAAGCGCCATGAGGCACCTCCTTCGTTACTTTTCCACGCTGCGCAGGACATTCAGGGCATTATTCCAGAAAATGTCCCGGATCGTCTCCTCGCCCAGGCCCCGTTCCAGCAGTCTCCGGGCCAGAGCCGGGTAGCTCTGAATTCCTTCAAAGCCCTGGGAAAGCTGCTCGCAGCCGTCCAGATCACCGCCCAGGGCGATGTGCTTTCCGGTGGGGTCCAGCTCCATAAAATGGAAAATATGGTCGCAGACAGTGTCCAGCGTGGGGCTTTCGCCCAGAAAATCCGCATACTGGTTGATGCCTGCCACGCCTCCGGTCCGGCAGATGGCGCGGAACATATCGTCCGTCAGATTCCGGCTGTGGCCGCAGAGGGCGCGGCTGTTGGAGTGGGTGGCAAGCACAGGGGCCTGGGTCTGTTCCATAATATCCCAGAAGCCCTCATCGCTGATGTGACTCACATCCACCAGCATTCCCAGCCGCTGGGCTTCACGGACGTATTCTCTTCCCCGGTCGGTCAGACCGCCGCCGGTCACATTGGAACCGGTAAGTACATTCTGTTCATTCCATCCCAGACTGGTAACCCGAAAACCGATCTGATGAAGGTTCTCCAGCAGTGCCGGGTCAAAATCAAAGCCTGCCGGACCTTCGATGGTCAAAATGGCAGACATCTTCCCCTTTTCCCGGTTGGCCTCCACATCAGCCATGCTGTAGGCGATGGACATGAGGCGCTTATGCTTGTCCACTTCCCGCTGGATGGTGGCAAGCTCCCGCTCAAAAACCACAATGGGAGAGAGTTTGTTCCACTCCTGCATCATGGGTGTGGTGAAACAGGCAAAACACTGGCAGTAGGCTTCCAGCTGGGAGGCTCGCTCCAGGTCAATATGCAGTTTGTTCTTTTTCAGGCTGCCTGCCTCGTTGCGGGTTTCCCCCAGCAGAGCCAGGGCCGTGTCGCAGTGCAGATCAAAAACAGGAATATTCATTGAAAGGCATCCTCCAAATGGTTGATTACAGGGCAGCGGGTCTGGGTTCCCTCCGGGGCGTAGATTTCGATCACATCAAAACGGGGCTGAAGCTGCGTGGGATTGTCGACCAGATAGAGCATGGCAGTGGAACGAATCCTTTGCTGCTTGCGGCCATCCACAAATTCCCGGGCCATGGCGAAATCTGCGTTCTTTCGCAGCTTCACTTCCACAAAAACCAGATACTTTTTGTTTGCGGCAATCAGGTCGATTTCACCCAACCTGGTGCGGTAATTGGTGGCAACAATGGAATATCGCTTCTTTCGCAGGTATTCCGCCGCCACCGCCTCCCCCCAGGCGCCGGTAAGATTACTTCTGCTCATAAAATTTCTTCAGGAAGGTTTTACGGTGAATGGGGCAGGCGCCGTACTGCTCCAAGGCGGCATAGTGGGCCTTGGTGCCGTAGCCTTTGTGAATTTCAAAGCCGTATTCCGGGAACTGCTCCGCCTGGCGAACCATGAAATCATCCCGGGTCACCTTGGCAAGAACGGAAGCCGCAGCAATGTTGGCGCTGAGGCTGTCTCCCTTCACCACGGTTTTCACCGGCAGACCAAAGTCCTTCTGCCGGTTGCCATCGATCAGCACCAGATCCGGGCGGATTTTCAGCTGGGCCAAAGCCCGCTCCATGGCCAGAAAAGTTGCCTGCAAAATGTTGATCTCATCAATTTCCTGTTCCGTTGCAAAGGCGATGCCGTATGCAAGGGCCTGATCGCAAATCATCGGAAACAGTTCCCGCCGACGCTTGTCGGAGAGCTTCTTGCTGTCATTCAATCCGGGAATCCGGAGGTGGGGCGGCAGGATTACCGCAGCCGCACACACCGGCCCGGCCAGAGGGCCTCTGCCCGCTTCATCCACACCGCAGATGACTTCAACGCCCTCTGCGTAGTTCTCGTCCTCGATCTCCCACATGGTCAGTTCCTGCATTCCAAATCCTCCGGCATTTCCAGCGTGAATTTCCCCAGCTTGCCGCTGCGGAACTCGTCCATCAGCACCTTTGCCATCCGCTCGGTGTGGACCTCTCCGCCCCGGAGCAAAAAGCCCCGCTTCCGTCCGGCCATTTCCAGCAGTTCATAGCCGGGAGTGTCGGGTTCCGCCTCTACCTTATACCGTTCGGAAAGAACCTGGGGATAGTATTTCAGCAGCAGCTCCATCAGGCGGCAGGACAGCTCCTCCAGATCAATGACCCCTTCCTTCACCGCGCCGGTAAAGGCCAGCATCATGCCAACCTGAGGGTCTTCAAATTTGGGCCAGAGAATGCCCGGAGTATCCAGCAGCTGTAGGCCACTGTCCACCGTGACCCACTGCTTTCCCCGGGTGACGCCGGGGCGATTCTCCGCCTTTGCGCCCTTCCGGCCGGAAATCTGGTTGATCAGGGTGGATTTCCCCACGTTGGGAATGCCCACCACCATGACACGAAGGGGACGGTTCATCCCCCGGGCGGCATCCCGCTCTAATTTTTCGGCGCAGGCAATCCGGGCCGCAGGGGTAAAGTCGCTGATGCCCTGGCGGCTTTTGCAATCGGTTGCCAGCACAGCCATTCCACGACTGCGGAAATACTCCCGCCATTTCTTGGTGGCGGAAGGGTCCGCCAGATCCATCCGGTTTAAGACAATGATTCTGGGCTTGTTGCCGCAGATGGAATCAATGTCCGGATTCCGGCTGGACATGGGGATTCTGGCATCCACAATTTCACACACCGCGTCCACCTGCTTCAGATCGGCTTCGATCTGGCGGCGGGTTTTGGTCATGTGGCCGGGATACCACTGAATGTTCATGTTCTCTGTCATTGCACCGCTCCAATTCGATGGAAGTCCCGGGCCTGCGTGCCTCCCATGCCCGTGCCTGGGAAGAGCAAGAAAATCACCTTGCCCACAATTTCCCGCTCATCCACCTGACCGATCTGGGGAGAGCGGCTGTCTTTGGAATTATTGCGGTTGTCACCCATGATGAACACACAGCCCGGCTCAACGGTCTGGGGGAAGGAATTCCCCTCTTTCAGCGTGGTGAGGGTTTTGGTATAGGGTTCATCCAGGGGAACATCGTCCACGTAGACGATGCCTTCCTCAAAATCAATGTCCACTTCCTGCCCCTCGGTGGCGATCACCCGCTTGACAATGGGCTTGCCATTGTCGTAGGCCTGCTTGCTGACTACCACCACATCCCCCGGCTGGGGATCCTTGTAGAACAGATTGCTGACCAGCAGCATATAGTCACCGTTGAGCAGCGTGCGTTCCATGGAAGGGCCATCCACAATGATAATCCGGAAAAACAGCATCAGAAGGACCATCACCACGGCCAGCATATACACCAGGTCATGAAGATAGAGGGATACATTCTGCTGCCAAGTATACTTGGGCGATTCTTTCTTTTTTGGGGAAGTCCGGGCTTCCTCCTCATTCTTTTTTGCAAACATACGAAAATGTCCTTTCCTGTTTCAAAAGATACTTGTTTGATTGTATCATACATTTCCCGAAATTTCCACAATCGGGCGGAAATATTTATGACTGAAAAATATAAAAAGAGAGGGCCAAGCCCTCTCTTTTTATATGCTTCAGGATTAGACGTTCTCCTTGATCTTTGCAGCCTTGCCGAAACGACCACGCAGGTAGTACAGCTTGGCACGACGAACCTTGCCCTTGCGGACGGTTTCGATCATTGCAACGTTGGGAGAATGCAGGGGGAAGACCTTCTCGCAGCCAACACCGTAGGAAATACGGCGGACGGTAATGGTCTCGCCGATGCCGCCATGCTTACGGGCAATAACGGTACCCTCGAAAACCTGGATACGCTCACGGGAACCTTCCTTGATACGAACGTGCACACGAACGGTGTCGCCCACCCGAGCTTCGGGCAGTTCTTCCTTCATGTACTGGCTATTCAGAGCCTTAACAAGATCCATTTCTTTGTCCTCCTTAAATATTAGGCGTTCGTACTCACATTCTTGTGGCAGAGGACGCACCTTGATTTCAGACCGACTTATTCTAACATACAGCCATCGGAAAATCAAGTATTTTTTACAATTTTTTCTGAAGTTTCTTGGGGATTATGACCCCGCCGAGGAATAATGCTTTATCCCCAGCCGCCAAACCAGCAGGCAGGGAATCAGGAACCACAGCGACAGTATGGGAAAGAGACCATAGTATGGGCTCCCCTTCCCCATCAGATATCGCAGTGGCCAGTACTGCACCATCGCCATGGGCATGATGGCCGTGGTAAAGAAGAGGGCCCCCTTCCCGTAGATGTCAAAAGGATACTTGCTGTAGGTACGGATACCATCAGTGAAAATATTCATGATTTCCAAGCCTTCCATGGTGAAAAAGCACAAGGATGCGTACACCAGAAACATACCGAAAAAGAGAAGGCTTCCGCATACAATCATGGAAAACAGGACCATAGCTTTCGGAAGGGACCATAGAAATCCACCGGTCCGGGCACCATAAAATGTAACGACAACACCCAAAACAATGTTCGGCAAGGAGGCCATGCGCATATCCTGACAAATCACCTGAAAAATCAGTCCCCTTGGGCGAACCATCAAACGGTCAAAGGTTCCCTGCCGGACAATTCTGCCGAAGGCATCGAAGCCTCTTGCAAAGCATTCTGCCAGGTTAAAGGCAGTCATCACCACGCCGAAGCCCAGCAGGACTTCCCCCGCCGAGTAATCCCCAATGGAGCCAAACCGCCACATCATCACGCCAATGCCCAGCAAACTGCTGACGGTGAGCAGGAGTCTGCCCACGCAGGAGAGGAAGAAGGATCCGGGATAGGCCATTTCGCTTTTCAGATGGATGGAGAAGAACTTCCAATACAGCTTCATGTTCTCACCCTCCCGCAATGACCGCCCGGCGCAGCCCCCGGTGCATCAGACCATACCCCATAGCCGTCACGCAAAGGCACCAGAATAGCTGCAAGCCAACAGCACTGAACATCTGCGCCCCGGCAATATCCCCGCCAAAAATCCGAAGAGGCACATTCTGCAAAGAACCAAAGGGACTGAGCTCCGCAATCTTCCGCAGTACCGGCGGGAAAAAGGGCAGCGGCAGCAAATCGCCGGAAAAGATTTCCGCAAGAGCCGGAACGAAAGCAACAATCCCCCGATAATCCGTCAGATAAAAGGTCAGGGTGTAGCAGAACATACAGCCGGAAACGCAGAGCCACAATGTCAGTACAAGGGAAAGCAAAAACACGAAAAACGCCGGGATCGAAATGGTCAGGCGTAATCCATAGGGAGCCGGAAGAAAACTGCTCACAATCAAAATAGGAATGATCCTGGGCAATGCCTTGCTCAGACGGGTGGCGAAACCTCTGGCACTCCACATGGCATACAGGTTGGTGGGACGAATCAGTTCATAGGCCACCTCTCCGGTACGGACTGCATCAAAAAGCGGCAGCTCCCAGCCCCACATATTCCAGATCGAAAGCGTACCCTGCTGAATCCACACGTAGCAGCTCAGCGCCTGCATGTCCATGGGCAGCTTTTCGGGCGCGTAGAGATAAAAAGCCCGGAACATCAGAATCTCCATCAACCCCCAAAACAACTGGGTGAAGAATCCTGCAAAGGCGGCAGCCCGGTATTGCAGTCCTGCCAGAAACCGGATTCGAAAAAAGGTTGTATACTGCTTCATGGATCACCTCTCAAATTCCGAACCGGCGGTACAGGTCTGCCACTGACTCCTCGGTGGACAGGTTCTCCCCTGCCATGGCCCGAATCTGCTCAATGGAACCGTCCAACAGCAGCCGGCCCTTTCCAATCAGCAGCACCCGGTGGCAGAGGGCATCGATGTCCTGCATGTCGTGGGTGGTGAGGATCACCGTGGTTTTTCTGTCCCGGTTTTCCGTCCGGATGAACTCCCGCACCTTCAGCTTGGAAACCGCGTCCAGGCCGATGGTGGGCTCGTCCAGGAAGAGAATGTCCGGGCTATGCAGCAGGGCCGCGGCAATTTCACAGCGCATCCGCTGGCCCAGGGACAGGGTTCTTGCCGGGGCGGTGAGGAATTCCCCCAAATCCAGCTGCTCTCGCAGCCGCTCCAGATTCTGCTGAAAGCTTCGCTCCGGCACACGGTAGATGTCTTTCAGCAGGCAGAGGGAATCCATCACCGGCACATCCCACCAAAGCTGGCTCCGCTGTCCGAATACCACGCCCAGATGGGACACATACCGCTTCCGGTCCTGCCAGGGAATCATTCCATTCACGCTGCACTCCCCGCTGTCCGGCCGGAGAATCCCGGAGAGAATTTTGATGGTAGTGCTTTTTCCTGCCCCGTTTGGCCCGATGTAGCCAACGATCTGCCCATCAGGGATGGTAAAGCTCATGTCATTCAAGGCCCTTATTTCTGTGTACTCCCGGGAAAACAAAGCTTTCACCGCGTTGCCAAGGCCTGCCTCCCGTTTTCGGACACGATAGGTTTTGCTGATTCCTTTCATTTCAATCATTTTTCTGTCTCCTCATTCAAATCTGCATGGCATATCAGGTCAGAGGACGGCATTGGGAACCTTCGTCACCTTAAAAAGCACATGGAAATATCCTGCCTCAGCAGTCACCGGTGGTCACGACCCTCTCCGGAAACCGGCAGAATATTCTCTTTTCAGATATCGAAAAGGAAGGTAATTGTAGCAAATGAAGGCCAAAATGTCAACAATGTTCGGAAGATTTACTGATCGGTTTCACTCAGTAATTCGGAAATTTATGGCAACACCGCATAATGGGGCAAGGTGATTTGGCGAAGGATTTTGACCCAGCCGAAAGTTCTGGAAATGCGGGAATACTTTGTGTATTTCCCATTTTCGTAAGCTGCACGGATGGGGCAAAAGGCCCGCCAAAGCCCGCAGCTCCCATTGTGCGGTGTTGCCCTATATTTGACGTACCGGAACCGACGCGCCCTTTGGCTCCTCCTATGAGGGAGCCAAGAGCGCCGTCTCCCCCACATGGCGGGTGGGTTCCTTTCTATGTAAAAGGAAAATACAAGCACTATTTTTCCTTTTTTCTGCATTTTCTTTGTGTCCTCTCCATGGGGTTCCAGAGACCGGAGAGATAACTGTAAAGAAACATAACAAAGAGCAGCATATTATGCCCAATCATACATACCCAGGCGGAGATCAGGCCCATATGCAGCAGTTGGGTGCAGATGAAGGTGCCAAGGATCCGGATGCCCCACATGCCGCTGATGCCGAACACAAAAGGAAGCACCGTGTTGCCCATACCCTGCATCATGCCCTCAATCACAATGGATACCCCGTAGAAGGGTTCCGACACCGCCACCATACGTAGCACTGTCGCGCCCAGGGCAATCACCACTGCATCCTTTGAAAACAGCGACATCATATTCGGGGCAAAAGCAAAGAGCAGCGAACCGGTCACGATCATCAGACTCACTTCGATGAACAGGATCATACGTGCCAGGTCCCTGGCTTTTTGGTTGTCATTTGCTCCTAAAGAATTACCTGCCAGGGTGGCTGCAGCCGTCATCATGCCATAACCGGGGATATAAAAAGCAGATTCCACGGTGTTGGCAATGGTATGAGCCGCTGTTGCCGCTTCACCTATGGAGTTGATCATGGAAGCAAAAACCACATAACCCAGGGAGGTCCCAAAGCGCTGCAGGCCGTTGGGCAGCGCCACCTTCAGGCAGGGTTTCAGCACCTCCCAATCCGGTTTCCAGGATTGACCTTTGGGAGAAAGGATTTTATGCCGCCACAATGCAGTGGTGATGCAGATTCCTCCCAGCCAGAAGGAAATGGCACTGGCCCAGGCTGCACCGACCACCCCCATTCCGGCACCGAATACGGTAACGCCGAATACCTTTCGGGTGGGATAGATCAGCAGAAAGTTCAGAATCACGTTGGTGATGTTCACAAGCACACCCACACGCATTGGAGTTCTGGTATCTCCTGCCGAACGCAGCAGTGTTCCGAAAATGATATTCGCACTTCTCGCCAGCATGGGGGTATAGAGCACAAAGAAGTACCGGGAGGCAAGGCTTTGAATCGTCGGGTCCACATGCATCCAAATCGGAACCATTCCGCTGAGGCTCAGGGTCAGCGCCGTGAAGAAAATACCACAAACCAGCACCGCTAAAACCGCCTGGCTGGATGCCCGCTTGGCCCGATCCACATCCCCGGCACCACAGGCCCGGGAGACATAGGACAGGAAGCCCACTCCCACCGCGGAAATGGTACTGCCGATAAGCCAGTTTACCGTACTGGTGGCGCCCACCGCCGCCGTGGCCTGAGTCCCCAGTGCGCCAACCATGGCGGTGTCGATGTACTGCACCGCTGTCTGCATCAGTTCCTCCAGCATGGTGGGCCACGCCAGAGCAAAGATGGTGGGAACCATCTCCCAAGGCATATGTCTCTTTTTCATACCTAGACCCCTCAAATTCTTTTATCCGCTATCAATATGCAAACGCAGGAAACATCCTGTGTGCCGTTCCAAATCCTACCGCACAGGAACAGCACGCATACTGTTCCTTACAAATGCCAACAAGCAGGTCGGTAAAAGATGTTCATTACTCGTTGTCCGCCAAAGCATCCTTGATGCATTTCAAGAAGTCTTTTCCATACCAGGATGCTTTCAATTCGCCCACGCCGGAAACCCGTTTGAACTCCGACATGGTTTTGGGGCGTTTTTTCGCCATGTCCGTCAGGGTGGCATTGGAAAACACCACATAAGCAGGAATGCCCGCCTCCCGTGCAAGCCGCGCCCGGAGCTCCTTGAGTTTCTCAAAGAGCTCCGCCTGCTCCCCTGCCAGGGTCTGTCGGCCCGCCTTTTCTGTTGTCTTTTCCACCTTCATCACAACGGTCTGTCCATGGTAGAGCACTTTGGAAGCCATGGGGGTAAGCACCAGTGTCTGATGTTCGGAGTCCGTTTTCAGGTACCCCTCCCCTTCCAGGTGGTGAAGCATCGCCTGGACTTCGCTGCCGGACTTGGTTTTCAGCAGGCCATAGGTACTTAAGTGATCCAGCTTTAAATCCTGGATGCGCTTCATCTTGCTGCCCCGCAGCACATTCACAATCAGCTGGGCACCCACAGAGTATCCCAGGGTATCCTGAATCCGGCGGATGCAGGACAGGATCATCTGGGCTTCCCTGGTGATATCCAAATCTTCAAACAGCCCGCTGCAGGTACCGCAGTTCTGGCAGCGCTCGGGGTGCTTCTGACCGAAGTATTCCAGAATGTAGCCCCGAAGGCAGGCATTGGTTTTGCAGTAACCGGTCATGGATTCCAGCCGTTTTAAGTCCTGCTGACGGATCTGCTCCCGCTGGGCCGGATCAAGCTCCTCATTCTCCGAGCCGTTGTCAATTAAAAACCGGGCTGTATGCACATCGGCACCGCTGTACAGCAGGATACATTCCGCGTCCGTCCCGTCCCGGCCCGCGCGGCCCGCCTCCTGGTAATAGGCCTCCATGCTTTTTGGCATGTTATAATGAATGACAAAGCTGACATTGGACTTGTCAATGCCCATGCCAAAGGCGTTAGTGGCCACCATCACCGTTTTCCGGTCGTAAAGAAAATCCTCCTGGTTTTCTTTTCGCTCCTGTTCCTCCAGACCGGCATGGTACCGGGTGGCGTTATAACCCCAATCCTTCAGTTCTTCACACACGGATTCCACTTTTTTACGAGTGGAGCAATAGATGATGCCGCTCTTCCCTTTCCGGGACGCCATCAACCGCTTTAATTCCCGGTCCTTCAGTTCCGGGTGCAGCACATCGAAAAACAGATTGGGCCGATCAAAGCCCGTGATTTGCCGCACGGGATTCCGAAGACCAAGAATCCGCTCAACGTCCTCCTGAACCTGTTTTGTTGCAGTGGCAGTGAAGGCTCCGACCACCGGCCGTCTGGGCAGCTCCGAAATAAAGTTCACAATTCGCAGATAGCTGGGACGGAAATCCTGGCCCCACTGGGAAATACAGTGGGCCTCGTCAACCGCCACGAAGTCAATGGGAAGCTGGGCCGCCACGCCGGCAAACCCGGGATAGTCCAGCCGTTCCGGGGCTACGTACACGATTTTGTATTTTCCCGCCAGGAGATTGCGGTACACCGCCGATATCTGAGGGCCGGTCAGGGTGGAGTTGATAAAGGCCGCCGGAACGCCTGCGCTTTTCAATGCCAGCACCTGATCCAGCATGAGAGAAATCAGTGGAGACACCACAAGGGTAATCCCCGGAAGCAGAAGCCCGGGCAGCTGGTAGCACATACTCTTTCCGCCGCCGGTGGGCATGATGCCAAAAACATCCTTTCCGGCAAGAACGCCGTCAATCAGCGCCTCCTGCCCCGGGCGAAAGCTGCTGTAGCCATATACCGCTTGCAGCAATGTCAGTTTATCCATCGCTTCACCATTCCCCAAATAATTCCCTTTATTGTCCCACAGATGGCGCAAAAAAGCAAGGGGTCAGCCGCAAAAAGCCCTGCGGATGACTCCCCTGCTGGTTTTATATCGTGAAATCGTGCTGACGCACGGTGAAATCAAAGGCTCACGCCTTTGGTGAAATATTTTGCTGGCGCAAAATGTGAAATGAAATCCACTCACCGCCGCAGCGATTTCACTCGCCGCAGGCGTATTTCACACCGCGAAGCGGTATTTCACCCACCGAAAAGGTGGATTTCGTTGAAAAAAGCACGCCGAAGCGTGCTTTTTTCATGGTGGGCGAGGCGGGACTTGAACCCGCACGTCCGCAGTGAACACTAGAACCTGAATCTAGCGAGTCTACCAATTCCACCACTCGCCCATATTCGCTTCCAAGGTTTCCCTCAGCGCTCATGTATAATAACATTCATTTTGAAATTTGTCAACTGTTTTTTCAAAATTTTCATGAAGCTTTTTCCAGCGTGCTTCGCCGGCACTGCGGCAGCCACCCGGGACCTGATGACAAGTCCCGGGCAGTTCGGCCGAATATTACCAGGTTTCCTTGATAAAAGCCCGATCCTCTTCCCCGATTTTGTCCAGCGCGGTGATTTCTCTTGTAGAATCCTGATCTGTGAGAATCTTCTGCTTGACCTGGTTGGGGAACATAACGGTTGTCATCCGGCCAAGATATCTGGCCCACATGGAGAAAGAAGAACCGGATGCCACCAGAAGCTTTGCCCTGGACAAAGCAAGAACATCTCCGATGGACGAGCCAAAGGTAACTCTTTCCACATTGCCCAACTCCAGCAGCGGCCGGAGTTCTTCATCCGTACCGTCGGAAAAAACATATACCGGCGTTTCAGCCCCGATGATCGAGCGCAGCTCCTGGGCCATGGTAACATACCATTCAATGGGGATAGAGCTGTTGTGTTTCCCCTGCTTCACTTCCTCCCAGGTCGCCCTGGCAAAATCACCCAGCCGGATATGCATGGTAATCCCCCGGGAACCGTCAAACTCCAGTGCAGCTTTGTTTTTGGGGTTCAGGTTGGCAACAAGGTTATCCAGCAGGACCTGACTGTCATCCATCATCCCTTCAAAGCAGTTCTCCATTCCGGTGAACTCCACCACACACTCCGGAAGTGCCTTTCCTTCCAGCAGCTCTTTTTCCGAGATATGCTTCCGGGTCATGAGAATCCATGCTTTTTGAAATCCGTCGATATATCCGGAATTGTTCACGAACAGATCATTGTAAAACCGTTTGTCAATGTCTCTGTGGATAATCGGTCCGACCTTCACATTGAACCAGGTGGGCCAGATCAGTTGGGTATCCGGGTGGCTTTTCTGATACAGTACCGCCCGTACATAGGGAAATAAAATATTGCCCAGTCCCGCCCCGCCAAGGCGAATGAACATGAAGTCGAGTTCCGACAGTCTGGGATATAAGTAGATCAAAGCGTTACTCCCTTTCTTCGATGATGTGATAATATATAAAAATCTTTCTTCAAGAAAAAATCCGAGCTTCGTCCAAATCGGAAAAAGCTCGGATCAGTGGTGGACGATAACGGACTCGAACCGCTGACCCTGCGCACGTCAAGCGCATGCTCTACCAGCTGAGCTAATCGTCCATCGTCAGGGGCCTGAAAGATGTCAGCCGAAAATCGGAGGAATCTTTTGGTGGACGATAACGGACTCGAACCGCTGACCCTGCGCACGTCAAGCGCATGCTCTACCAGCTGAGCTAATCGTCCATGGGAACCATGATGGCCCTGACAACATGGAGATTATACAGTATCAGTCAGAATTTGTCAAGCCCTATTTTCACATCTGTCAATCCGGTATTTTCACATCTGTCAATCCGGTATCTAGAAATTGTGGAATCTCCCGCAATGATCAATCCGCAGCGTACATTGAAAAATCGAATCTCTTTTTTCTTATCCGTCCCCCTCTGCATTTTCGGTGCCAAATGCAGATGACAGGCAGGGAATTCTTGCTGAAAGAATAGCAAGTTTTCAGAAAAAAGCAAGAAAAAGTTTCAAAAA
>JALFGI010000117.1 GCA_022777455.1 Clostridiales bacterium
TCCGCTCCTGCCGGGCGGTCCGGTCATTGATCTCTCCAATAAGGTCATCAATCTGCCCGTCAATGGGCCGAACCTCTACCACGGGATCCAGCAGGCCTGTGGGGCGGATCACCTGTTCCACGATCTGACCGGAACGGCTGCGCTCATACTCTGACGGCGTGGCAGAAACATAGATCACCTGATTGAGCTTTTGATCGAACTCTCCAAAATTCAGAGGGCGGTTATCATAGGCGGAAGGCAGGCGGAAGCCGTAGTTCACCAGCGCATCCTTCCTGCTCCGGTCGCCGGCATACATGGCACGGCACTGGGGCAGGGTGACGTGACTCTCGTCAATAAACATGAGAAAATCATCCGGGAAGTAATCCAATAATGTGGTAGGAGGCGTTCCCGGCGCTCTGCCCTGAATGACCCGGGAATAGTTTTCAATGCCGTTGCAGAAACCGATTTCCGTCATCATTTCCAGATCATAGGCCGTCCGCTGGGCAATGCGCTGCGCTTCGATCAACTTGTTATTATCCCTGAAAAACTGCACCTGCTGGTCGCATTCCTTCTGAATTTCCAGCATAGCCCGCTGCAGCTTCTCCTTGGACGCCACGTAATGGCTGGCCGGGTAAATGGCCACATGATCCACATACCGTTCCGCCATACCGGAGACGGCGTTGATTTCACTGATGCGGTCGATCTCATCTCCGAAAAACTCAATTCGGATCGCTCTGCCGGACCAATAGGCAGGATAAACTTCCAGAGTATCTCCCCGGACCCGGAATTTATTTCGGGAGAAATCCAGATCATTTCTCTCGTACCGGATTTCCGTCAGTTTCTTTAGAATCTCATCCAGAGGCCGCTCCTGTCCCACCCGCAGAGAAATCACCATGCTCTTGTAATCAATCGGGTCACCCAGACCGTACAGGCAGCTGACAGATGCCACAACAATCACATCCCGCCGCTCAAACAGCGCCGAGGTGGCTGAGTGACGCAGGCGGTCAATCTCTTCGTTAACAGAGGCATCTTTCTCAATATAGGTATCCGTATGGGCAATATATGCCTCCGGCTGATAGTAATCGTAGTAGGAGATAAAATATTCCACCGCATTTTCCGGAAAGAATTCCCGGAATTCCGAGCAGAGCTGAGCGGCCAGGGTCTTATTATGAGCCAGCACCAGGGTAGGCCGGTTCAACTTGGCGATTACCGAGGCCATGGTAAAGGTCTTGCCGGAACCGGTCACACCCAAAAGAGTCTGCTCCCGGAGTCCCAGATTCACGCCGTTTACCAGTCCCTCAATTGCCTGGGGCTGATCGCCGGAGGGCCGATAGTCGGAAACCAACTTAAAATGATCCATACTCTTCTCCTCTTTTTATGATTCACGTCTGAAAGGAATAACCGGACTGGACCAGAGAGACATAATCGTCATCCGTCACCAAAATATGGTCGACAAAATTCACATCCACTGCCTGAAGTGCGGCGGCAATGCGCTTGGTGGTCTGAATATCCTCGTTGGAGGGAATGGCCAAACCGCCCGGGTGATTATGGGCCAAAACCACACTGGAAGCGTTGGTGTTCAGGGCCGTTTCCACAACCTTTCGCACAGAAAGGCTGGTAGAGTTTACATCACCTTCTGATATTTTCTTGCAGCAAAGCATCTTGCACTTGGCATCCAGACAGAGCAAGTACACCGTTTCCACGTTTCTTCCAAAAAAGAAGGTCTGAAGATATTTGGCACAGCTTTCAAGGGTCGGAAGAATTTTGGCCTTGGATGCACGATCCGTAAGGTAGCACCGTCCCACCTGGGTGATCAGGCGCAGAAATACTGCGGTATTCTCCCCGATGCCGTCCACCTTGCACAGCTCCTCCACCGGTGCTTCCAGTACCTGGGACAACGAGCCGAAGTGATCCAAAAGCGCATGGGCGATGGGATTCGTATCCTGCCTCGCAATACAATAAAAAAGCAGTATCTCCAGCACCTGAACATCCGTAAACTGATCCAGTCCCTCTTCCATGAAGCGCTGCCGCATTCTCTTTCTGTGCCCGTCATGAACTGACATACATTCTCCCCCTGCCTTTCAAAAGACGTGAAACCCAGTCGTCTTGTTTCCGGGTACGAACATTTTTTCGTTGGCTTTCCTCTGTTTAACCCTTGCTATTTCCGATCATTTAGGCTAAAATAGCTTTAACCGTCGAAACCTGCCGGGAAAGTTTTCCCGTCTTCTGCACATCCTATGTTTGTCAGGAGGG
>JALFGI010000188.1 GCA_022777455.1 Clostridiales bacterium
CCTCCGGCAAAATGCGATATTGCCTGCGGCATCGATATATGCAGCGTTGCCGCATTCGATAGGATATCCATTCCCCTCGCGCCGCAGCGCATCTCGAGTGGTTACACATATCGAACGCCCGGCGTATATCGTCCATTCCGCCAGGAATGGATATCGATCAATTTGCCAAATTGCAATTTTGCAAATGGTCAAAAAAGCCTCCCTAAAAAATACTCCCCAAATTGAATTCCTGGGCCTCCTTCACCGCCAGAATGCGGCGGCTTAAATCTGCGCAGGCGGCCTGGAATTCCGTTTCGTCCTGCTCCCGGGCATAGGCCTCCAGCATGGCGAACAGGCATTCGATGTCTTCCAATGGCTGATGGTCCGCCAGGGCGGAAACGAAGGTGCGGTTGCACTCCCATTCCTGCCGGGCCTCTGCCACAGCCGCTCCGGCGGCGGGCCAATCCTCCCGGGCGGCCAGGGTCTGGGCCCGGTCCACCTGGGCGGCAATGGGCTTCTGAATGGCCCCCATCCGCAGCTGGGAAAGGACGCACACTGCCAGCAACACAATCAGCAGCCCCACGCCGATGCGAAACCGGGTCATGACTGCCCCTCCTTTCCGATGAACAGCACCTGCTGCCCGATCACCGCCAGCAGGAAGGTATCCTCCACCTTGGTGTCGTGCTGCCGCAGGGTCTTCAGCACCCAGGCTTCATCCTTGCCGGACAGGCGCAGGTTTTCATCCAGCAGCGCCCCGTCCTCAATGATGGTCACGGGCAGCTGGGCGGGCTTCACCCGCACCCCCGCGTCCTTGGCGGTGGGGGGCGTGTGCTCCGGATAGGGGAACACGGAAAGGGTGCCGTTGGTTTCCAGAATGGCGTACTGCACATCCCGGGGATTCAGCACATCCTTCTGCCGCAGGTGGCCCATGAGCTCGTCCAGGGTAATCCGGGTCTGGCGGAGGGCACTCTGTTGGATGTTTCCGTTTTCAATGAGAATCACCGGCTTTCCGCAGAGCATGCGCCGGAACCGCTGGCTTCGCAGGGTGAGCCAGGACAGCACCAGCTCCAGCCCCAGCACCGTTAAAATAGGCACCAGCCCGGAAAAAAGTGGGATGCCCCCGTCCTGCATGGGGATGGCCGCCAGATTGGCCACCAGCATGGTCACCACAAACTCCGCCGGTTCCATCTCCCCAATCTGCCGCTTGCCCATGAGCCGCACCACCAGGATCAGCACAAGATACAAAATCAGGGTGCGAAAATAGGATAAGATCACGTTTTTCACCTCAAAGATCAATTCGGCCGCTTTCCGCCCGCACAGTGGTAAATTGTAATTTGGCGGGATAATACGGCAGCACCCCCTTGGCTCTCCCTTTGGGAGAGCTGTCAGCCGAACAGGCTGACTGAGAGGGTGCCTCAGGAAAGATCGCAACCGCTTTAAACCCAAACTGTGTTGCCCTCTCAGTCTGCCCCTTTCGGGGCAGACAGCTCCCCCAGAGGGGGAGCCAAGAGGTACGTCGGTTCCGGTCGCCAAACTACAATTTATCCAAAGCAGGCGTTCAACAAAATTATCCCCCTTTTTCCTGAACATATCCCCATCCCGGGGGACATACACTCATGACAAAAGGAGGAGTTCAGATGGGAAAACGGGATTGGGTTATTCTGATTTTCGCGTTGGTGCTGGCAGCGGCAGCGGCGGTGGGGGTGCTGCGGGGAACCATGCTGGAAACCGGCTCCTGGGGACTGAGCTTTCGGGAACCGGGGGCGGCCCCCATCGGCAACGCCGGGGTGGATCAGCTGCAAAAATACGACGCGGCTTACATTGGAAACACCCAGGAAAAGGTGATCTACCTCACCTTCGACGCGGGCTACGAAAACGGGTGCACTGCAAAAATTCTGGATACCCTGAAAAAGCACCAAGTCAGCGCCGCCTTCTTCCTGGTGGGCAACTACATTGAGAAAAACGCCGACCTGGTGCGCCGGATGGCGGCGGAGGGGCACACCGTGGGCAACCATACCATGCACCACTACGATATGAGCAAGCTCTCCGACCCTGCCGCCTTCCGGAAGGAATTGCAGGATCTGGAAGAACTCTACCAGAAAACCGTGGGCCAGTCCATGGAAAAATACTACCGGCCGCCCCAGGGCATCTACAGCGAGGAGAATCTGCGCCAGGCCAAGGAGCTGGGGTACAAAACCGTGTTCTGGAGCCTGGCCTATGTGGACTGGAAAAACGACGCCCAGCCCACCCGGGACACGGCCTTTAATAAGCTCCTCCCCCGCACCCACCCGGGAGCGGTGGTGCTCCTCCATTCCACCAGCCAGACCAACGCCGACATTTTGGACGAGCTGCTGAGTCGCTGG
>JALFGI010000137.1 GCA_022777455.1 Clostridiales bacterium
TTTGGGAGATGTCACCGTAATGTTTCATAAACGGCAGCCGTTTCGTGGTGACCCGAATCGGAAACGGCTCGATCTCCGATGCCCACACAGGGGTAATGCCAGAAATCAAGCCGCCTAACGGAAAGCCACCGGAGCCGTCAACCCTCATAGTTCACATTATACGGCGGGTCGGTGATAATGAGGTTCGCTTTGGTATCGCCCATCAGGAGAGCATAGATTTCAGGCTGCGTGCTGTCCCCGCAGACCAGGCGGTGGCGGCCCAGCGTCCACACATCGCCCGGTTTGGTGATGGTGGGCTTCTGAAGTTCCGCGTCCACATCGAAATCATCCTCTTTGATGCCGTCCTTCAGCGTATCCTTGAAGAGCGCATCAATTTCGGCGGGTTCAAATCCGGTGAGGGATACATCAAAATCCGCACCCTGCAGATCGGCAATCAGCAGCGCCAGCTTGTCCTTGTCCCAGTCGCCGGAGATTTTGTTGAGTGCGATGTTGAGGGCCTTTTCTTTTTCCTTATCCAGTTCCACCACAACGCATTCCACTTCTGTGATGCCCATGTCAATGAGCACCTTGAGTCGCTGGTGGCCGCCGACCACACGTCCAGTGGCCTGGTTCCAGATCACCGGCTCCACATAGCCGAACTGTTCAATGGAGCGTTTCAGCTTTTCGTATTCCGCGTCACCCGGCTTGAGGTCCTTGCGGGGATTGTAATCTGCCGGGAGCAGGTCTTTTACATTTTTCTTCTCAATGTTCATACCAGACCCCACTCGGCGAACTTCTCAAACCCGCCAATCTGGCGGATGAAGTCTCTTGCCGTTTCTACGATTTCAGAATATGGAATGCCGCCCACGGTATCATCTCCAATGGCACAGCAGAGTTCCACGGGTTTCCCGGTTTTCTGCGCCAGCAGCCATGCGTAGATGTTGACGGACACATCGGCCTTGCTGAGATCCTTGCCATGCAGGCCACCGCCAGTCACGGAGTCGGCCATGTCACTGCCCAGCTTGCGGTTGGTGGCTCCGGTGTCCACATTGGTGCCTCCGGTCCAGTCTCCCAGAGGATTGATCTCCGCACCGGGATACCAGCACTCCAGCTCATCCGCATCCGCATTGCTCTGGCAGATGATCAGGCGGATGCCGTCCAGAATGTATTTGCCGTCAGACTCATATTCGCCGTAGATGATATGGGCAATGTGAGAGAGAGTTTTCTGCTCCTCGGTTACGGGCATTCCCTTGAAGATACCATTGTCGCCGCAGTGAATACCATCTGCCTGGTTCTCGGAGAGATGGGCGTCCTGCGGCACTTCCTCATAATCCACCTCATGCCATCCGGCAATGCGATAGACCGCAGCCACCACAATCTCCGTAGGAATATGCACGGAGGTTTCCACAATGATATGGCACTTGCCGTGGCCGAGCAGAACTTCCACAGCGATTCTGGGGTCACGCTCTTTGGTGTAGGCGTAATCCACCAGGGCACCGGCGATGCGGTCGGCCAGCTTGTCCGGGTGGGAAGGGTTCACTTTCTCAAACATTCACATCGTTCCTTTCCTTGCGCGAAGCAATCGTTCCATGACATCGTCCTGGGGATTGGCTCCGCTGTATTCGCCGGTACAGTTCTCCCGGACGATCTGATAGATTTCCGACCACAGGCGGTTTGCCTGGGTCATATATTTATCCGCAATGGCCACATAGGGTGACTGGATGGCAGCACCCGTGGTGGGGTGCTTTGCCAGAAAGCCCAGTTCACTGGTGATGGACTCACACTGAATCCACCGGGCGCTGGCCATGGCGTATCGCTCGATGAGCTGCGGATTGACCAGCGCCGCGCAGCCCCGGTCTTTCAGCCAGTTCCACACATTTTCATAAATTTCTGCGGCACAGAGGGTGGAGCCGTCTTTCTGCCGGGCAGACAGAAATTCGGACGGCTTCGGCATTTCCTGACCCTCAAGGTCAGCCGCGCTGTCACCAAAATCGATAACAGTCAGCGGTCGTCTGCCGGGATTGCCGTCCGTAATCTTGTCCGCGATGGCCTTTTTCGGCCTGCCTCCGGTGCCTGGTTTGGGTCCTCGCTGGCCCATTCTGTACACCTTCTTTCCGTCAGGGGGGTATTCCCCCGAAAACTTATGCGATTTTACACGCGTGACCCCACGCCCGTTCCCAGGGCCTTGCCGCCTGGAGATTTTGACCGCCCCTGGGGGTCAGCGGTTGTGCCATCGGTCACCGTGCTGAGCGTGGATTCTGGCATGGCAGGGCTTACAGAGGGCAATCAGATTCTCCCGTGCGTGAGTGCCGCCTTCCGACAGCGGTTTGATATGGTGGATCTCCTCGGTTTTCACATACCGTCCTTCCTTCAGACACAGTTCACACAGCGGATGGGCGGCGGCATAACTGTCGCGGATGCGTTTCCAGGCACGACCATACCGACGCTTGGTTTCTGGGTTGCGGTCATATTTTTCATACCGCTGGGCTTCCAGTTTGGCGTGTTCCTCACAGAATCTTCCGTCTGTCAATTTGGGGCAGCCAGGAAAGGAGCAGGGGCGCTTTGGTTTTCTCGGCATCTGTTCACCTCCATCCGGGCATGAGAAAAGCCCCACGGGATTGCTCCCATGAGGCTCTCTGCATTTTCTTCGCATTATAATGATATCATAAAGGGAATGTGCATTATAGTGGCTTTTAGTGGCTTCTTTCGTTGCCGTCAAGAATCTGCTGCACAGCATCCAGGGCCTTGTCATGCAGCCGGAAGATCCAGCGGCGGTTGTGGTAGAGATTCATGGTGATTTCCTCCCATGTCGCACCGCACAGATACCGCTGTTCCAGCAGGATGCGCAGTTCCACATCTTCGACCTTGCTGATCACATCCACGATATCCTTTTTGATCTGAACCAGTCGGTCCATATCCGATGCGATCTCGTTCTGCAGGTCGATGATCTTACAGACGGCGTCTGCCATCCGGGAAGTGCCGCGATTGGGATTGTGGGGCATTCCGGTCATGGTTGCCGTACAGCTGGTGGCGAGTTCATTCAGGGACTGTATCTGCTCGGATTTGCTTTTTATCCGCTGATCCAACAGATAAGCCTGGTTCAGAAAGTCCTTCGCGGTCATGCTGCCACCTCCTGTCGCACCATACGGCGAACCCCTGTCATAAGGACTTCGCCGTCAAGGTTGGTCAGCATCCCGTACCAGCCGGAACGGAAAAACCGCTCCAATGATGCGACCTCGTTTGCGTAATCCTTGTTATTGGGAAAACGGAAGTGTTGTTTGAGGGCTTTCTTGTAGTCTTTTACTGCCAGTTCTACGATGGCGTTGGCTAATGCCTGATAAGGTTCCATATTCGTACCTCCGATATTTTGTGATCCTCGGATTGGCACGGATTGTCTTAGGTTGTCGATAGATTGTCTCAGATTTTCAAATCGGCCTTGACCGCATCAATCAGCGCGGACTGGGTGCGCTCCTTGCTTCGCAGTGCCTTCATGATCCGCTCGTCAATGGTGCCTTTGGTGATGATGTGCTGCACCACCACGGTTTTGGAGGTCTGGCCTTGCCGCCAGAGACGGGCTACGGTCTGTTGGTAGAGTTCCAGACTCCAGGTCAGGCCGAACCACACCAGCGTTGAGCCGCCGGACTGGAGATTCAAACCATGACCCGCCGATGCCGGGTGGATCAACGCCACCGGAATCTCACCGTTGTTCCATCTGCGAATGCTGTCGGAAGTGTCCAGCTTGGAAAACGGGATATGGCACTTTTTCAGCCGTTCCGAAATGCGGTCATAATCATGCTTGAACCAGTAGGCCACCAGAACCGGATTGCCGTTAGCCACTTCGATGATATCTTCCAAAGCGTCCAGCTTGCGGTCATGGATGTTGTGGACATCACCGGCATCATCGTATATGGCACCGTTGGCAAGCTGGCTCAGTTTTCCGGAGAGGGATGCGGCGTTGGCAGCAGTGATTTCTCCACCCGGGATGGTCAGAACCAGTTCACGCTTCAGATCCTCATAGTCTTCCTGTTCGGAATCGGACAGACGCACGATATATTCGCTGCTGACCAGTTCCGGCATCTGCAGGTGGTCGGTGGACTTCATGGAAATTGTGATATCGGAAATCTGCCTGTAAATGGCATCCTCCGCATACGGCAATGGTTTGTAGGAGTAAATGATCTGACCGTTCCGTTTGTCCGGCATAAAGTAGTCGGTGCGGTACTTGGTGATAAACCGCCCCAGCCGCTGGCCCATGTCCAGTATGCGGAACTCTGCCCACAGATCCATCAGGCCGTTGGAGGCGGGAGTGCCGGTCAGGCCAACAATGCGGCTGACCTTGGGTCTGACTTTCAGCAGGGACTTGAACCGCTTTGTGTTGTGGTTCTTGAAGGAGGACAGCTCGTCAATCACGATCATGTCGAAGGTGAAGGGAATGCCGCTTTCCTCAACGAGCCACTGGACATTTTCCCGGTTGATGATGTAAATGTCAGCCTGCCGCATAAGCGCCGCTTTGCGTTCTGTCTCAGTGCCGACAGCCACGGAGCAGATGAGGCTCTGAAGGTGATCCCACTTATCCACTTCAGCCGTCCATGTGTCCCGTGCCACACGCAGGGGTGCAATCACCAGCACCCGGTGAACCTCGAAGCTGTCAAACAGCAGGTCAAAAATGGCGGTCAGCGTAATGCTCGTTTTGCCAAGGCCCATGTCCAAAAGGACTGCTGCGATGGGGTGGGTTTCGATGTAGTCAATGGCATAAGCCTGGTAGTCATGAGGCTTGTATCTCATCCAGGATACCTCCAATCTGTTCTTCGTTGTCCAGGACATAGACCTTGAAGCCGAGGCGGGTCAGTAATTTGTGCCTTGCGATTTGGAGCGGGCGGGGCTTTTTGCCGGGAGCCTTGACCTCCACAAAGGCAAAATGGCAACCCGGCAGCAGCACGATTCGGTCGGGCATCCCATCATATCCGGGAGACACGAATTTCGGACAGATGCCGCCGCGCTTTTTTACCATCAGGGATAATTTTTGCTCGATTGCTTTTTCTCTCATAATGTGTTCTCCATCTTGATTTCCGGCAAAGTGCAAGGTGTATCAATGTCTTTTCCTAAACTTTTCCTTATGGTTTTTTCTGAAATTTTCCCTTAAGAAAACTTTTATATATGACCTTGATACACCTTGTCATTGCCGCGCTTAGTTCAGAAAATCCTCGTCCTCGGACTTCAGGCTCAGGCCCTTAAAATAGCGCTTACGGCTTACCACCAAACGCTCGAAGCCTGCGTTCTCCAGCGCCAGATAGAAGTCAGCGGTGTTGCGCACATACTCGTTGCAGTCCAGACAGTAGTTGCGATATGCCTGATACAGCGCACTGGAGCTCTCCTTCAAGCCATCGCCCACATCGCATTTCTCGGCCAGGAAATTGCCAAACCAGTCATTCTGGCTGCGGTAATCATCAATGGCTTTCTGTACGATAGCGGGAACAGGAAATTTGTAGTCCAGGTCAATGACCTTTTTGGCACCCTCGATGATCCAGGCGAGAATGCTTTCGGCGGCATTCTGATACAGGTAGTCACCGTAATTTTTGATGTCGCTCTTGCCCTCAATCTTGGCATTGAACGGGATCACGATCAGGCGACGCCAGGTGCCATCGTCAGAGGCACTGACCCTGGGGAGGTGATTGGTGTACAGCACCAGGCTGTGGCTGGGAGAGAAGCTGAACGGGTCCTTGTATTTCTTTTCGGCAAAGATATCATCGGTGGAACAAAGCTGTTTGACGGTAGAGTCATTCAGACGCGCACCTTCCTGCATCTCTGCTGCGATGAGCAGACGCTTTCCCTTGACCTCGGCCATCTCTGGCTTCACATTGCGGCGGCATCCGAAGGTCAGCGTGTCGGCAGAGATGTTGCCGCTGTAAAGACCCATGACGCGGGAGATGGAGTTCCAGAAGGTGGACTTGCCGTTGCGGCCACAGCCATAGGCAATGATGAGGGCCTCGACCTGTACCTTACCGATTGCAGCAAGGCCGCAGATCAGCTGCACATAGTCGATGAGTTCCTGATCGCCGCAGAAGATGGTGTCCAGGCAGTCCAGCCAGATCTGTTTGCCACGGTCACCGGGAGAGACTGTGGTGGTCTTGGTGATGAAATCCTCTGGGGAATGCTCCCTTGCTCCGGCCATACCCAGGCGCAGATCATAGGTGGCGTCCGGGGTGCAGAGCAGGAAGGGGTTCGCATCCAAATCCTGTGGCGTGATTTCCAGCATCGGACGGGACTCCTTCAGCGTGGCGGTGATGTTTTTGGATGCGCGCCGCTGAATGACATAGGACTGATATGCTTTCGCCGCAAGGAATGCCTTGTATGCTTCCAGCTGTTCATCGTTCATCATGCTTTCGGCCTTAGCTTTGCTGGTGTTTTCCAGGATTTCCTGTGCGCCGCAAGCCTTAAGTGCGGCGAGGGCCGAGAGCATATCGTTGGATGCCTCCCTCATCTGACGGCGGGTCAGTTCATGGGCAACGGCCTGTGCGCCGGGTTCAGTTTCTTGCCAGTACCGACCGTTGTAGCGGATGTAGTGAGTTGCCGGAGAATAACGCAGTTCCCCGGAGAAGTGCTTTGCCAGCACCTCGGCCTGTCCTACATCGGAAAAATCGTCCGGCTTGTAGGAGGTATCATCGTTGTACAGTTCGGGAGGGACGTATCCGTCCTGCTGTTGAACCTTGGCATAGAACTTCTGTGCGGAGTGCCAAATGGTCATCAGTTCCTGCTGTTCCAGCGGAGGAGTGCATTTGTCCGCTTCTTCCATAAAGCAGTTGAAGGCTTCTTCGCAGTCACCATATTTCTTGATAACGCGACCGGCAAAGCGGGACATAGTGGCGTTACGGCTTCCTTCGGGAATAACCTGCGTGCCACCGTGGGAACCGCCGGGCAGATCCGCATCGAAATCGTCAGCGGAAAGATATTCGCTCAAGGTCATCTCGCCGGGGTACATTTCCACCTCTGGGGTAGCTGTGCCGAAGAAGAACCGGGCGGCATCCAGCGCCTTGGTATCGAAGTATGGGAAAATGGTATTGACCAGCTTCTTCATTTCGCTGTAAGCGGCAGCGTCCGTCATGTACTCGATGGGAAACAGCACATGGAACTTAGGCCGGGCGGGTTTTCCATTCTTTTCACGCATATGGAACCGGCTGTAATGCACCGCAAAACTGATGCCGGGAAATGCGGCCTGGACATCTGCCGGGGTGACCCAATCGGCAGGGTTCTCGGAGTGGTCATTGTCACAGTCCACGGGCAGGCAATCGGAGCCGAGGAAATTATCACCGTTGCGGTAGCTGTTCATATACTCGGCGCAGACATAGTCGTGGCTGACCGCCGCAGCGAGAGTGGTCTCATCCGTTACGATGATCTTGTGGGGATAGGAGCAGTTGCCGGGAGAATTGATATAATCCGCACTGTACAGCGTGAACATCAGTCATACACCTCCTTGGCCCCATCTTCCAGGGCTTTCGTAATAAACTTGAGTGCCGTAATCATGGTTTCCAATTCGCAGTCGCCGCCGAGATGCAGTTCAAAGCCATCCCCGCCGTCATGCCCCAGTGCGTTCACTTGAATGGCGGTGCCGCCCATATTCTCAATGCGGATATAAGCGCGGCTGCCGTGTCCTGCATCGCCACCCTGGAACCCGTTTGTACCGGCCTCCACTTCCAGAAGGTTGGCACTGACGACGTCTCTGGTGTAGGTGGTGATTTCCGTTCCGAAAACCTTTCTGGTTCCTTCAGTTATTGCAAACATTGTGTACCTCCTTAAAATCTTCAGAAAAATAACGCAGTCTGTAATTCTTCCACTTGGCGCGCTTGATCTCCGCAGCCATGCCTTCTGAGATATGCTCTCCAAATACCCACACCTCGCTGCACTTGCTCATGAGGGCATTCCCGAAGAACAGCCCAAGCTGGCGCTCTTTCGGATTGGTATCATTCAGAAACTGCGGAAACAGCAGGTGGGGTGCGATGGGAATATATCCGGCATCCACGGCGAAGCGGCTGTACTTTCGAGCATTTTCGACATTGGCAGGAACATCTCCGGCATAGGGTGAGCAGATGTACACGATGGGACGGAATGCACGGAGCGCCTTCTCTTCTTTTTCTACCGCTGACATTGCCTCGAAGGCAGTGGGGTCATAATACCCCTCGCTGTTGAATTTGTTTATACTCATGGGATTTACCTCGTTAATCTTTCTTATAAAAATTGGTCTCATAGCCATCGGCACGAAGCTGCAGCCCCTTTGCCCAAGGCGGAGTCATGCCCATCTGGTCGCAGACTGCCTGCATGGACATCCGGGGATCAGCCTCAATGACTACCTCGTCATGGATGTGCATCACGATGGAGCAGCAACGGAGCGTATTCATGGCATAGCAGAGGATGTCTCGGGCGGTTGCCTGCACAATGTTTTCCACGAACTTGGGACCGTAAGAATCCAGCCGCTCCCACTTTTTCGTACTGCCGATGCCCTCGTAGGTGATACAATCGCCGCCGAACTTGTTCTCTCCGATTTTCGGCTTCACATAGGCAAGCTGTCTGCCGGAAGGGAGCGAGATGAACAACATCCCGCTTTTGCAGGAAAATTCAATGCCGTGGGTTTCATTGGTGTGCTTGTATCGGACAGCCTCCATAGCGGCGCGGTCAACATCCCACCACAGCTTGGTAATGTTGGGGTTGGACTGTCGCCAGGCAGCCACCAGGGGCGGCAATTCCTCTTCCGTCAGGCCCATTTCCAGAGCACCCATTGCTTTCAGCGCCCCTACCGAGCCACCATAGCCAAGGGCCAATTCGGCAATTTTGCCTTTCTGACGGAGGTGACCGTTGATGCCGTGCTTTTCCACCGGAACGCCGAACATCTGAGATGCAGACGCGCAGTAGATGTCCTTGCCCTCGGCAAAGACCTCCTGCCGCCAAGTCTCCCCGGCAAGCCATGCAATGACCCGGGCTTCAATGGCAGAGAAGTCGGCAACGATGAATTTCCTGCCGTTCTGAGGGACAAATGCTGTGCGGATCAGCTGGGATAACGTGTCCGGTACATCCTCATAGAGCATCTCCACAGCTTCAAAATCACCGCTGCGGACAAGGCTTCGGGCTTCAGAGAGGTCGTTCAAATGGTTCTGGGGCAGATTCTGCATTTGAATGATGCGGCCTGCCCATCTTCCGGTGCGATTGGCACCATAGAACTGGAACATACCCCTGGCGCGGCCATCGGCGCAAACAGCAGTCTCCATTGCCTGGTATTTCTTCACCGAGGATTTGGCAAGCTGCTGACGCAGGGTCAGAACAGTCTGCAATTCTGGGGGCGCGGTCTTCAGCATTTCAGCCACGGCTTTTTTGCCCAGGGTATCCGTTTCCAGGCCATTATCCGAAAGCCACTGCTTCATCTGCTGGACGGAGTTGGGGTTGTCCAGGGCGGTCAGTTCCTTCATGGCATGAGTCAGTTCGGAGCGGGATCGACCGTCCATCTGAATGGCCTGCCGCACCAATTCCATATCCAGCCCCACACCCCGATCATTGATCTCCTGATCCAGGTGGTACTCGTCCCATACGCTGTCCGGCACCGGAAATTTAGAAAGCCGAGCCTGGATAGCCATTTCGGTTTCCACATCACGGATATTGTATTTTTTGAAAGCCAGCCACTTATCCGGGGCATGGGCCGGAAGGTTGCGGGTACGCTGACCGTTGGATTTCGTGGGCGCACAGGGCTGACAAAAATACTTGATGAGTTCTTTGCCTTCAGTCAGCTTTTGCTTTTCCAGACCCAGCACGGCACCGACGCCTTCCAGGGAAAGCGGCAGTCCCATTGTGGCAGCCCAGACCATGGAGCATTTCCAAGAGTCCGGAGCAAGGTATTCACCGGTGGGATAGCCAAGATACCGGGAAAGGCAGATGCGTTCAAAGCTGGCATTGAAGGCCCACTTGGTAACAGAATCGTCCTCCAGAGCGGCGAGAATGTCTGTCGGAATCTTCTCTCCGCAGGCCAGATCGACCAGCTGGACGGGACCACCATCCGCACTATAGGAGAAAAGCAATATTTCAAATACGGGAGACTCCACATAGCGATATACGCCGGTTTTTGCAAGTGGCTGATCGCTGTAAGTCTCGATATCAATTGAGAGAGTTTTCATGTTCACCGGTCCTTTCACATTCCCCGATAGGGCGGCAGATTGCTCTACCGCCCATGGGGATGGATGATTACTTGTTCAGCAGTTCCTCCATGCGCTTGGCATGATATTCCTTGTCACGTTCAGCCTGGGCCAGCTCACGCTTTTCGCGTTTGCGGTCATAGACGAAGGACTGGATGGAAGTCACCAGGAAGCTGATGCTGATGCACAGCCAGGCGAACAGGAGTGCGGTGATGAGAATGGTCTGAATCGTTGTCATAGTTTTTTACCTCCATTGTCTTAACCGAGGAAATCCTCGTCATCGTCAGTTGCGAAATCGGACTCAGCGCTGGCTTTGCCGCCCAGAGGCTCACCGGGACGAATCAGCTGCAGGTTGTTCAGACCGCAGGCGATTCCCTTATTTCCGTTGGAGTTGAAGGCATAGAAGTTGATGCTGGCACGGCCATATACGCCGGAATAAACTTCGGAACGGGTCAGCACGGGGTTGCGGTCCGCATCCACGATGCCGGGAGCGGTAGCGGAGTTGGCGTTGACGAAGTATGCGTTAGCATACGCGGGGTCGTCGGGACGCTCCAGATCTCCGTCTCTCAACGGATTTTTAATGGCAGCGAGAGGAGGCACGGAGCGACCGTTGCCCTTCAGCTTGGCCTGACCCTCCTGGTATGCAGCTTCGATTGCCGCCTTGATCTTAGCGACTGTCTTGGTATCGGATTTCGGGATGATGAGGCTGACGCTGTACTTCGCTGCGCCGCCGTTGATGGACTTGGGCTCCCAGACATTGGCGTAAGACCAACGGGTATCGGGACCGGTGATAACTTTCATGGGATTGGTGGCTCTGGTTGTGTTGTTAGACATATCAAAATTCCTCCATAAAATCGTTTTTGGCTGTATTCATCGCCGGACGTTTGTCGCTCTCCGGCACGAGCGTGGGTTTCCCTTGCGGCTTTTCAATGTAGGGAGAGAGAAGCTCCTCAAAGCGGGTCTTGCCCAGCAGCTTTTGCATGGCGGTGACACCAAGAACTTTTCGCTCATAGGGGTCAAGTCCTACGCTTTCAACAGCAGCGGCAACATCGGCCTCACTGGTGTACTTGCGGTTGGAACGACCTTCGACCAGTTTCCAGCCGGTCCATTCCTTACCGCTGATGGCTTGCTGAAGGGCATATTCCTTTACATCGGATGCCCAGGATGTCAGTGCATCGATACGACCCAGAATGTCGGCAATCTCCTCGTCCTGGAGCAGAGCCGGGTTCAGGAAGTCGTATTGGGCGAGCCTCAGATTGTAGATGGCGCGTTCTCTGCATTCGGCCTTTGCCTTGCAGAACCGGCACCATTCGCCGCAGCTGAAGTTGCCCTGACCCTCGTATGCCAGCCGTGCTTTTTCGGTCAGTTCAGTGTCTGCCCAGGTGAGCAGAGCGTCCTTGGACATCTCGAAGATGCTGATGTTGGACTTCCGGGGCTGATAGATGGTCATGCGGACGGTGTCAATGTCGTAGATGCCATCGAAGATTTCCAAGGCACCCAAGGCGTAGAGCATCATCTGGGGATTGTGGTCTGCGCTGACTTCAATCCCGGCACCGTATTTCAGATCCACTATGTTCAGCAGACCTTCTGCGATGCAGATACAGTCGCCGGTGCCGAATCCTCCGGGGACCCAACGGGAGAAGTCCACCCGTTGCTCGATCATGACCACAGGGTCGGAGCAAGTCTGTTTGGCGGTTTCCAAAAGCTCTACCACATAGGCTGCATACCCTTGGGCGCAATCTTCCATCTCAGCGTTGTACCAGGTGAGATTTTCGACCGGGTCTTCCGTGGGAATTCCCAGTGCCTGCTTGAGCCTGGCTTCAGCCAACGCATGAGCATCGGTACCTTCGGCGGCATAGTCACTGCTTTTGTCCTCGTAGGTTTCGCATAGCCTTGCGGAGGGTGGGCAGTTCAGCCATCGCTCGGACGATGATGCGGACAGAACAGCGTGCTTAGTTGCCATCACCGAGTACCTCCGCTTCGGCAACGAGTGCCTTGTAGTGGACGGGGTCGATTCCGGACAGCTTGGCTGCGCCGTACTTCTGGAGCAGAGCGCGAATTTCAGCGGTGTGCCCCTTTCGGGACTTGTCCGCGAGGACGGCTCTGACCTGTTCCAAAGAAGGAGTGGCTTCAGCTTTGGCCTCTTGAGGCAGGGCTTTCGGCTCTTCAGGATGAGCATCTACGCGTTCTGCCTTCGTTTCCGTAGATGCCAGGGCATCTGCTACAGCCTGCAGGCTCTCGGCCAGGTTCTTGAATTTCTCGATAACCGGGATAAGACTATCGGCTACAGCACGGGCATCCTCGACGACATCCAAAAGCAACTTGATTTTGCTCATTCTGTTTTCCTCCTTCCTTGGTTTGACTCTGCTGGCTGACGGCTGCGATATTCCGTGCCAGTCTACGGGACACCACGCTGATGGCGGTAAGGATTTCCACGATATCTTCGTCCGCCGCGGTGCCGGGGTAGTTTTTTGCGGTGTTACTCATCGGCGTTTCCTCCTTTCCCAAGGCGTCTTGTGTTGCCTTTCATCGATCCATCTGGACAGAAAAGGAAGAAATGGCCGAAAGAGAAATTATTTTTTTTAGAAATTTTCGCGGATGCGCTTCAACAGCTGATTTTTCTTGTACACAAAGGTGTTTCGAGGCATATTCAGCTTTTCAGCACTGGCGCGCTCGGACAGCCCGTCAGCCAGAACCATAAGAATCTGATAGCTTTCCGGGTCGGAATCCCGCAGTTCGGAAAGAAGGTGGTTCAGGATCATACTGTCGATGCCGATTTCTGTGGTCATGGCCTCATCGGCAAGGAAGCTATTTCGTGTGCCGTTCTTCTGCGTAATTTCCATCTCGCCATCGATGGAAAGGTGCTGGGGTGCATCCTTGGGAATACAGCGATACTCACATTCCTCACACAGGCCATCGCACTTGTAGCTTTTCTTATAAGGAATGCAGCAGGTGCCTGCTCTCTGCTTCGATTTGCGGGTTGTGCCGATGAAGCGTTCCCAATTCTGTTTTTCCTCCAGGGTGACTTCAATCCACTTATGGAGGGGGCGATAGTAGATCTGCGGGGTGGTCTGATTGTCATTGGTTTTCATGAAAAAGTCCTCCGATTTTCGATTTCTCGAAACGGAGGACTCTGGGTGCTGCCTAAAAATGGGTGCAAGAAACCGACCGCAGTCCTAACGGAGTTCTCCGTTTCGGTCTGCAGCAAACCCGCTCAAAAGGCAGCTACATTATTTACTTGTGCCGCCGGGTACCGTTGAGCCATCAGTGATCAAATGATGCGGTATCCGGCGGTGAGCAGTTAATGTCTGCTCGGGACAAAATTTGGCGGGTTGATTGTTATCAGTCGCCGCCGACCAAAGATGATTAATTCTTCTTGGTCTGTGCTAAAGCGCTTCCAGCAACGGATTTAGACTTTGCGCCGTAGCGGTTGTCCCTCAAAATCTTGCTTGCTTTGGAAGCAACAGCTTTTGAGGTCTGCTTCGTGTTCTTAGCCATGATCTTCACCTCCTCATAGTCAAATGGCGAAAGGGCGAGTTCACGATTGCGACTTCAAATTTGCGAACGCAGAAAGGAAATTAGCGAAACGGGTAGAAATATTCACAAGTTTCTGTTACAATATATATATTGCAGTCGCTGCCGCAGGGGTTTGCCCTGTCGCGGAAGCTGTTTTGTGTCAGCTTCTGTAATCATTATAGAAAATCGGGCTGATAGGATTAGGTAGCCACTGATAGGCTTTGATAGGTTTCGGCGAGGAGATAAGAAAACATGGAATTCAAGGACTTCGTGCAAATACTGCATCCGATAATTGGCGGGTCAAGTAGCCAGGGGGCTTTTGTAAAAACACTTTTTGAAGTCATCGTCACGGAAGATGGCCAAAGTGCGCTGGACGAGCAGTCTGAGGTCACTTATCGTTCTTATTTCAATGGACAAACGGGCATCTCCAGAATTGCAAAGAAGATTAGCCCATATATCGAAACTGAAAATTTTGTGTCCTACATCCATGACTTTTCGGATGAGACGGTTTTGAGTCTTTGTGACAGTTTTAGGGAATACCTGCCTGAAATAGATAGCTTCAACGCAGGAAGGCAGCTGGCAGATTTGTTCCTTTCTATTTTGAAAAATGCTGCCGGGACAAAAAGAAAAAGCCCAGCATCATCAGAAGATGACGCTGAACCAATAGAGGCGGAGGTCGTGGATGACGATGAGCCATCAGGTGCCGCCCAAAACGATAAAAAAATGACCGTTATTCAACAGCAGATCAATGTCATCCAAAACGGAGAAAAAAACTTCAATCTGACGAATAACGGTACGATGAACTTTAACTTTTGAGGCGGTACATTATGAACAACGATCTGAGCATTAAGCAGACCGACCAACTGGCTACCCCCACCCTACAGCAGACCGGTACTAACAATGTTGCTGTATCCAATCAGCCGGGAGGCACGGTCAACTTAACATACAATATTAATTATCCCCAGATGGCAGACTCCTCGGCAGAGATGATGATTGCCATCCAATCCTTCAGCAAGGAGTATTATCAGCTGATTGTTACTTGCGATGAGGATGTTTTTAGCACGGGCGTGGTGTCGGTGATCGCAAACCGTGCGTTAACAAAATACAATGTTCCGCCGGAGATTTTTGACAGATGTTCTACTCTCACGGAAGAGGGCATTGCGGAACTGAAACGTTTCCCGGCAATCATCTGCAAGGAAAATACAGAGATGAAGGGCGTAACTTCTCCCGACCAATACTGTATGCTGTGCTATATCCAGAAGGTGATGAAGGTTGGAAAAAATATAAAAATCGCATTTAAGCCGATTGCACCCATTCAGCAGTTGAAACTGTGTGACAAACGGAATGCAATGTTCTTCGGCTTGAATATGGATTGCGCGATTACGGACCTGAACCATAGCGCCTGGTCCGTTCGTAAAGTAAATGTATTCGAGGCGTTTAAGGAAGCCGGAATTCCGGGCATTCCGATGCCTGTATAAGGAGGTGTCTTTATGGCTGACAAAATCAAATCAGAGATTGTCCGCATTGATTTGACGGATGCAAGCTATAAGGACAGCCATGCCTATATTGAGCCGACCTATGTCAATTTCTTCTTCGGCAATAATGGCGCTGGTAAATCTACGATAGCAAAAGCCATAAAAAGCGGTGCTGGCATAACCTACGCTCCCGGGAGAACAGCATCAGATTATTTGCCACTGGTATATAACCAGGATTTCATTGATGAGAATTTTCGCAGCTACCGTAATATGAAAGGCGTGTTTACGCTGAACGCTAAAAATGCGGAAATCCAAAAACAGATTGACGAGGTTACGGAAAAGCGTACTCAAGTAAAGAAACTCTTGTCCGAGGCAAGTGACAAGAGAGGTAAAATTGCCAACGCTAAAGATAAGCTGCACAAGGATTTCCTTAAAGAGTGTTGGGAACGCGGCAGAACTCTCCGTGATGATTTTCCAGGTACCATGGACAAAAAGGGAAAGTCTGATCCATTTGCCCGTGAAATTTTGAAGCACGCCCCGGCAGATATTGATATGGAGGATTTGCGGCGGCTTTATGAATCGGCGTACTCTGAAACAGCAAAGCGTTACCAAAGGTTTACTACTATCGCTGACCCTATGGTTATGGACACGGTAGATGGACGAGAAATACTGAGTAAGCCCATTGTCAATAGTGCAGATACTGAACTTGCCGGATTCCTGCGTGATATTGGCGCAACGGAATGGATGCGGCAAGGGCATGATGCGTATTCTCATAATGCGAACGGAAGATGTCCATATTGCGGCGGTGATTTACCTGCGGATTTTGAGCAAACCTTTATTGCCAGCTTTGACAACAGGTATCAGGAAAACCTGCGTCTCCTGGATGAATTTCTGGCGCGGTATAAAAAATCTGCAAATGAGTTATTCGTGCCTTTACAGACAACACCGGTCGAACTGTATCCGCAAATTGATCTGAAACCGTATGCCGATAAGCTGGCAGTCCTCAAGGCGGCTATTCAGGCCAACATCGAAACGATAAAGTCCAAAACGGAGAATCCAGCTTCTGCAGTAGCTCTTACAGATATTCAGCCCATTCTTGAAGATTTAGCTGAGATCATTAATGGATTTAATTCTTTGATTGACGCAAATAACGCCATCGTTGCTGCGGGTCCTACCAAGCGTACTGAATGCACCGATGCTGTCTTCAGCCTTCTCGCTTTTATGCTGAAGGATGTCATTGCTACCTATAGGAAAAGTGATGGAGATATGCAGGCTGAACTGGACGCTCTTGATGCGGAAATAAAGGCGCACAATGCCACTCTGGATGAAATCAAGACACAGCTCAAGACGCTCCGGGGAAAAACGGTAGAAACGGATACCGCTAAAGACAGCATCAATCTTATGCTGCACGATTCAGGTATGCGAGGCTTCAGCCTTGAACCAAAGGCTGGGGTCGACAACGTATATGAAGTGCGCCGTCCTGATGGTACCATAGCTGATAATTTGAGTGAGGGCGAAAAGAACTTTATCGCGTTTCTGTATTTCTACCATCTGGTACACGGAAGCGACTCTGCTGACGGCGAAACCAGAGAGAAAATCGTTGTCATCGATGATCCTGTTTCCAGTATGGACAGCGGTTCACTATTTATTGTAAGCACTCTTGTTCGGCAGATGATTGAGATCTGCAGGAACAATGCCGACAACCGGAACCGAACAGCCGAAGGAAACTTCATTAAACAGATTTTTATTCTAACCCATAATGCGTACTTCCACAGAGAGGTGTCTTACAGCTATGTGGCAAAGTACGATTATGCATCATTTTATCTGATTCGCAAGATCGGCACAAAATCCACGATTAAGCTGTGTGATGATGTTAATCCGAATGCGCCGACCGAACGGATAAATGTGAACCCAGTCAAAAATTCTTATGCTGCTCTTTGGGATGAGTATAAAGAAGTACAGTCCGCAGTTCCGCTGATGAATGTCATTCGCCGCATTCTGGAATATTACTTCCTTCAGTTATGCGGATACGAAGGGTCGCAGCTTCGTCAGGTCATTTTGATTCAGGGCAAAGCTGAGGGCCGATTTAAGGATGCTGATGGCAATGACGATGAAGAAAAATTTCAACTTGCCTCCGCCATGTTGGCATACATCAATGCAAGTTCTATAGGTATGAGTGATGGTATGGACTTTGTCGAAGATTGTCTAAATGCCGATGAGTGCCGGAGCATTTTTGAAATGATATTTGACGCCATGGAACAGAAGCAGCACTATGACATGATGATGGGAAATCAGTAAAGGAGAAACTAAAAATGCGTATCAGCTACAATAAATTGTGGAAGATGCTTATCGATAAGAATATGAAGAAAAGCGACCTAAAAGAGAAAGCTGGTATCAGTTCAGCATCCATCGCCAAACTCGGCAAGGGCGACAATATCACCACGGATGTTCTGATTAAGATTTGCGAGTCCTTGGACTGCCGTTTGGAAGATATTATGGAGACGGTAGATGACTAAGCCCCATTTATGGGACAGCCATTATGTTTTAATAAGAATGGGTTGATGGATATGTTGGCCCACACGAGGAAAGAGGTGATGTCGCACAATGGCAAAACAAGTGAAATCCAAGCAGCGTGTAGCTGATCACGGTGAGGTGTTTACAGCCGAGCGTGAAGTAGAAGCGATGTGCGACTTGGTAAAACAAGAAACGGAACGAATCGACAGCCGGTTTTTGGAGCCAGCCTGCGGGGATGGGAATTTTTTGTCCGTCATCCTGCAGCGAAAGCTGACAATCGTGACTAAAAAATATAGACGCAGCGCTTACGATTGGGAGCGCAACTCTTTGCTGGCTCTTGGCAGTGTATATGGCGTGGACATCATGCTGGATAACGTTCTCGCCTGCCAGGGTCGTCTGTTTGAGATCTGGAATAAGGAATACAAAAAGGTCTGCAAAAAAGAGTGCAATGACGAGACGCGGGAGGCGGCTCGATTTATCCTCCGTTTGAACATTGTCTGTGGAAATGCATTAACTTTGCTGTGCTGCGATGACAATGGCCAAGAGTTAAATGTTCCTATTATCTTCTCTGAATGGACGTTCCCATTCAATGATGCCCGGATGCAGCGCAAGGACTATACTTTCGCCGAGCTTTTGGCAGAAGAGGAACCGACCGGCAAGAAGAAAAAGACAGCGGATGAGGACTTCGTTCAGGGAACACTCTTCGACATGGAGCCGGAGCAGCCGGATGACGAAGGAGAATTTCTTCAGCAATATATAGCGCATTATCGGCACATTCAAGACGATGACACTCGATGGAGAGAAGCATATCTCCACATACACCCGACGAAGGAGGACAAGAGTAATGGCTGATGGTCTTTTTGATAATGTATATAACCCGGACGTGCTGTCCTGCCTGGCAAACCTCTCCAACGATGAGGTGTTTACGCCGCCTGATGTTGTGAATCAGATGTTGGATATGCTCCCCCAGGAACTGTTTTGCAATCCTGATACCACGTTTTTAGATCCGGCCTGCAAAACGGGAGTTTTTCTGCGGGAAATCGCAAAACGACTGATTGTCGGTCTGGAGCCCCAGTTCCCGGATCTGCAGGAACGAATCGACCACATTTTCCATAAGCAGCTTTTCGGTATTGCCATCACCGAGCTGACCAGTCTGCTTTCTCGAAGAGGTGTATATTGCTCAAAATATCCCAACAGCGAGTTTTCTGTATCTCTGTTCGACGATGCCCAAGGTAATATTCGATACAAGCGTGTACAACATACTTGGGTGGATGGCCGCTGCAAGTATTGCGGCATATCCAAAAAGACCGAGCTTGGTGACTCGGCCCGTGGTGAAACCTTGGAAACTCACGCATATGAACTGATACACACGCTCAAGCCGGAGGAGATATTTGGTATGAAATTTGATGTTATTATCGGAAACCCGCCATACCAGCTTAATGATGGCGGTAATGGTGTAAGTGCAGCGCCAATTTTTCAGCTTTTCGTGGAACAGGCAATGAAGCTCAAGCCGCGTTATTTATCGATGATTATTCCTGCTCGTTGGTACGCAGGCGGCAAAGGTCTTAATGAGTTCCGTGAAATGATGTTGAACAACCGCCATGTAAGAAAGCTTATGGACTATGAATCCAGTAAGGACTGTTTTTCTGGAGTTAATATTGCTGGCGGTATCTGTTATTTTCTTTGGGACCGTGATAATGCGGGTCCTTGCGAAATCACAAATTGTTCCCTTGATACTCCTACTGTAATGGAGCGTGAGCTTAATGAGTTCCCGATCCTCATCCGCTCTAATATGGCTGTTTCTATTGTACATAAAGTTCTCGCGACGGGGTGCGAAGTGTATAGCGACCACGCATATCCCAGAAACCCCTTCGGCTTTGCTACAAATTTCCGTGGACGCACCATGAAGGAACCGGGGGACATTGAACTGCTGACCAGTAAAGGTTTTCAGTTCATCCGTCGATCTGATGTCAAAAAGAATGCCGATATTATCGATCACTACAAAGTTCTTATTGGCCGTCTTGTTCCGAGTAATGGTGAGCTTGATGTCGATCCCAAAGACGGATACCGCGTTATCACAGACACCCGTATTATCGGGCCTGGCCAAATTAACACGGAAACCTACCTGGATATTGGTGTGTTCAAAACTGAGGCTGAAGCCCTCCATTTTGATAAATTCCTTAAATCCAAATTACCGCGCTTCCTGTTGCGACAGGCTATTTCTTCTCTGAATGTTACCCGTGAATGCTTCCGTTTTGTTCCTTATGTGGACTTCACGGAAGAATGGGACGATCAGCGCCTTTACAAGATGTACGGTTTGACTGAGGAGGAAATCCAGCTTGTCGAAGCCACAATAAGGCCTTTTGAAAGTGAGGCGAACTAAATGGCACAAGAATTTTTTGTACAGCGACCTGCTGTAACCCCAACAATTTATGTCTATAACCTCCCGCAGGTCTCGACACATAAGGGGTATGTCAAGGTTGGGTATACAGATCGCGACGCAGTAACTCGCATTAATGAACAGATGCATACCAGCGGTCTGGCTGCTAATATCCTTTATACCGAGTCGGCCATGTGTTCCGATGGCTCGATCTTTACGGATAAGGATGTCCACCGCATTCTCCGCCGCAAGGGATTTCGTCAGATGAACGAGGGCAGCGACCGCAATGAATGGTTTAACTGCTCTGTGGACGATGTCAAGGCCGCCATTGTTGAACTGAAAACCGGAATTGTCACCGACGCCAGCCGTACCGCCACCTTCAAAATGCGCCCGGAACAGTACCAAGCGGTTAAGCGCACGATGGAGTATTATGCTTATGCTGCGAAAGAGGACCCCGGCAGACCGCCGAAGTTTCTCTGGAATGCAAAGATGCGTTTCGGAAAAACCTT
>JALFGI010000150.1 GCA_022777455.1 Clostridiales bacterium
AAGCGCCACTACCAGTTCTGGTATTCCATCCTGGCCCTGCACAAGATCGGCGCCATTGCTATCCCCGCCACCAACCAGCTGCTGCAGCACGACTTTGAGTACCGCTTCCAGGCCGGCGGGGTGTCCGCCATCGTCTGCACCGCCGATGGGGATACCGCCCATCAGGTGGACCTGGCAGAGGCCGCTGTGGACATGAAGCTCACCAAGATCCTGGTGGGCGGCAAGCGGGAGGGCTGGCACGACTTCGATAGCGAGTACAGCCTGTTCAGCCGCCGCTATGTCCGCACCGCTGATGCCCCCTGCGGCGACGACCCCATGCTCATGTTCTTTACCTCCGGCACCACCGGCTATCCCAAGATCGCCGTCCATTCCTATAAGTACGCCCTGGGCCACTTCGTCACCGCCAAATACTGGCACTGGGTGGAAAAGGAAGGCCTGCACTTCACCATTTCCGAAACCGGCTGGGGCAAGGCCCTGTGGGGCAAGCTCTACGGCCAGTGGCTGTGCGAGGGCGCCGTGTTTACCTACGACTTCGACCGCTTCGATGCGGAGAAGATTCTGCCCATGTTCGCCAAGTACAATATCACCACCTTCTGTGCGCCGCCCACCATGTACCGGATGCTCATCAAGGAGGACCTGTCCCGGTTTGATCTTTCTTCCATCCACCACGCCACCACCGCCGGCGAGGCCCTGAACCCCGAGGTCTACTACCAGTTTGAGAAGGCCACCGGCCTGCACATCGCCGAGGGCTTCGGCCAGACGGAAATGACCCTGGGCATCGCCAATCTGACGGGCGACATGATCAAGCCCGGCTCCATGGGCAAGCCCATTCCCGGCTACGGCATCGACATTCTGGATCTGGACGGCAAGCCGGTGGAAGACGGCGTGTCCGGCGAGATCGTTATCAAGGCGGACCCCAATGGAGAGAAGCCCTGCGGCATCTTCCTGGGCTACTACAACGACGAAGAGCGCACCACCGCCGTGTGGCATGACGGTTACTATCACACCGGCGACGTGGCCTGGCGGGATGAGGACGGCTACTTCTGGTATGTGGGCCGTGCGGACGATGTGATCAAGTCCTCCGGCTACCGCATTGGACCCTTCGAAATCGAAAACGTCATCATGGAGCTGCCCTATGTACTGGAATGCGGCGTCAGCGCCGCCCCGGACGAGGTTCGCGGCCAGGTGGTCAAGGCCAGCATCGTGCTGGTGAAGGGCACCGAAGGCTCCGACGCGCTGAAGAAGGAAATCCAGGACTATGTGAAAAAGCACACCGCGCCTTATAAGTATCCCCGCATTGTGGAATTCCGGGACGAGCTGCCCAAGACCATCAGCGGTAAGATCATGAGAAATAAGCTGTAATATTTGCACACCAACTGTAGGGGAGGCTATCAGCCTCCCGCCAGGTAATGTGACTGAGTGTTTGGTTGAATGGTACAAATGTAGGAAACAGGTACGAATTCGCCTGATATTTCTGCATTTTCGGCCTTGTGCTGCGCGGGAGGCTACGAGCCTCCCCTACAGTGGCTGGGCGGAAACCGGAACCCGGTTCTATTCAACCCACCGCTAGTTCCAATTTACAAACAACACGATACACAATGAGGAGGCAATGCCTTTGGATTACAAACGCCTGACCCTGTTTGCCGGGCACTACGGCAGCGGAAAAACCAATATCGCCCTGAACTATGCCCGGTATCTTCGGCGGAAGGGCCTGGCCGTGACCGTGGCGGACCTGGACATTGTGAACCCCTATTTCCGCACCAAGGACAGCGAAGCGGCACTGGCGGAGGAGGGAATCGGACTGATTGTTTCCGAATTTGCCAATTCCAATGTGGATTTGCCTGCCATGCCGAAAGAGACGTACGGCCTGGTCAGTGACCCGGCCACCTACGGCGTGCTGGACATCGGCGGCGACGATCGGGGCGCCCTGGCCCTGGGCCGGTATACCCCGGCCATCAAAGCCGAGGGAAATTACGAAATGCTCTTTGTGGTGAACCGCTCCCGGCCCCTGACCCGCACCGTGGCGGATACTCTGGAGGTGATGGGGGAAATCCAGGAAGCCTGTGACCTTCCCTTTACCGCCATCGTGAACAATACCAACCTGGGCCTGCAGACCAAAGCAGAGGATGTGCTTGCCAGCATGGACTACGCTCAGGAGCTCTCCCGGGTGACGGGGCTGCCCTTGAAAATGACCTGTGCGGCGGAGCACCTGTGCCGGTCATTGGAAGGAAAAATTCCAAATTTGTTCCCACTTTCCCTTCAGAAACTCTATTATATGATTGATTCGGAGGTATTTTAATGGCAAAACTGACCTTTAACGAAGAGCTCTGCAAGGGCTGCGGCCTGTGCGTCAATGCCTGTCCCAAAGGGTTGCTGGCCCTGTCCCAGGGACGGCTGAACCAGAAGGGGCATACCCCTGTGGAGCTGACCAAGCCGGAGGAGTGCGTTGGCTGCGCCTCCTGCGCCATCATGTGCCCGGATTGCGTCATCACCGTGGAACGCTGAGAAAGGAAGTGCCCCATGCAGGAAAAAACACTGATGAAAGGCAATGAAGCTATTGCCGAAGCTGCCATCCTGGCAGGCTGCCGTCATTATTTCGGCTATCCCATCACCCCTCAGACCGAGGTTGCCGCCTACATGGCCAAGAAGATGCCCAAAATCGGCGGCACCTTCTTGCAGGCGGAGAGCGAAATTGCCGCCATTAACATGGTCTACGGCGTGGCTGCCACCGGCAAGCTGGCCATGACCTCCTCTTCCAGCCCCGGAATCGCGCTGAAGGCCGAGGGCATCTCCTATCTCGCCGGTGCGGACCTGCCTGCCCTGATCGTCAACGTTCAGCGTGGCGGTCCGGGCCTCGGCGGCATTCAGCCCTCCCAGTCCGACTATTTCCTGGCCACCCGGGGCCCCGGCCACGGCGATTTCCATGTGCTGGTGCTGGCTCCCGCCTCCGTGCAGGAGATGGCCGATCTCACCGGCAAGGCCTTTGAGCTGGCCATGAAGTACCGGATGCCTGCCATGCTCCTGGCCGACGGCACCATGGGCCAGATGATGGAGCCGGTGGTGCTCCCCGAGCCCAAGGACATCTCCACCCAGCCTCCCGCCTGGGCCACCGTGGGTACGGAAGGCAAGCGGTTCCACAATGTGGTGAACTCTCTGTACTTAAACCCTCAGGAGCTGGAGCGCACCAATTTTGAGCGATTTGAACGCTACGCCGCCGCGGAGCGGGACGAGACCATGTGGGAGGAATTTATGATGGAGGACGCGGAAATCTGCGTGGTCTCCTGCGGCATCACCGCCCGTGTCTCCCGCAACGCCATTGTGGAAGCCAGAAAGCGGGGCATCAAGGTGGGCATGATTCGGCCCATCACCCTCTGGCCCTTCCCCAAGAAGCCTCTGATGGCTGCCGCCGAGAAGGTCAAATCTTTCCTGTGCGTGGAGCTGAACATGGGCCAGATGAAAGAAGATGTGGAGCTGGCCATCCGTTGCAAGAAACCCGTAGACCTGTGCTGCCGGGTGGGCGGCATGATCCCGTCCCCGGATGAAGTGCTGGCCAAGATCCTCAAGGCCAATGAACAGGGAGGTTGAGCCATATGGTCGTATTTGAAAAACCCAAAGCCCTCACCGACAAGGTGTTCCATTACTGCCCCGGCTGCACCCATGGCATCATCCACCGGCTGGTGGCCGAAGCAATCGACGAGCTGGGCATCGAAGGTCAGACCGTGGGCGTGGCTCCCGTTGGCTGCGCCGTTATGGCCTATGACTATTTCGCCTGCGACATGATCGAAGCCGCCCATGGCCGGGCTCCCGCCATCGCCACCGGCGTGAAGCGGTCCATGCCCGACAAGGTGGTATTCACCTACCAGGGCGACGGTGACCTGGCCTCCATCGGCATGTGCGAAACCGTGAGCACCGCCGCCCGGGGGGAGAACATCACCATCATCTTTGTGAACAATGCCATTTACGGCATGACCGGCGGCCAGATGGCCCCCACCTCCCTGATTGGGCAGGTGACGCAGACCTCTCCCTACGGTCGTGATCCCAAGACCCAGGGTTACCCCATCCGGGTGTGTGAGCTGCTGGCTACCCTGGACGCGCCGGCGTACTTGGAGCGGGTCACCGTGAACAACGTCAAGAACGTGCGCAACGCCAAAAAGGCCATCAAGAAGGCCTTCCAGAACCAGATCGAGGGCAAGGGCTTCTCTCTTGTTGAGGTGGTCTCCGCCTGTCCCACCAACTGGGGCATGACTCCCCAGAAGGCTCTGGAATGGATTGACGAGAAGATGCTGCCCCAGTATCCCCTGGGCTGCTACCGGGACAAGGATCGGGAGGTATGAGCATGGAATATCAGATCGTGATTGCCGGCTTCGGCGGACAGGGCCTTCTGTTCTCCGGCAAGGTGCTGGCCTATGCGGCATTGATGGAGCAGCGGGAGCTGAGCTGGCTGCCCTCTTACGGCCCGGAAATGCGTGGCGGCACCGCCAACTGCAACGTGATCATCAGCGACAATCCCGTGGGCTCTCCCATCGTCCAGAACCCCAATGTGCTGATGGTGATGAACACGCCGTCTCTGGATAAATACGAAAAGACCGTGGTGCCCGGGGGCAAGGTGTTCGTAGACTCCTCCCTGGTTTCCCGGAAGCTGGAGCGTACCGACGTGGACGTGTACTACATCCCCGCCACCAAGATGGCCGGCGACATGGGCATCCCCACCTTGGCCAACATGATTCTGCTGGGAGCCATCGTCAAAGCCACCGGCTGCGTGGGAGACGAGGCGGTGCTGGCAGGTCTCCGAAAGATCGTCTCTGCCAAGCACGCTGATCTGCTGGATGCCAACCTGGCAGCCATGCAGGCGGGAAAGGATTACATTGCATGAAAGTAAGCTGCATTCAGATGGATGTGCAGCTGGGCCGGCCGGAGGAAAACCACGCAAGAGCGGAGCGGCTCATTCGTCAGGCCGCGAAGGAGCAGCCGGATGTGATTCTGCTGCCGGAGCTGTGGGACGTGGGCTTCTTCCCCAAGGAGAATCTGAAGGAGCTGGCTGATCCGGACTGCACCCGGGTCATTGCCCACATGGGCGCGCTTGCCAAGGAGCTGGGCATCAACATCGTGGCGGGCTCCGTGGCCTGCCTCCGGGGGAATGCGGTTTACAACACCGCCTGTGTCTTTGACCGGGCAGGAACGCTGATCGCCCAGTACGACAAGACCCACCTGTTTTCTCCCATGGGGGAGGATGACTATTTCGCCAAGGGGGACCATATCTGCTGGTTCCAAATGGACGGCCATGATGTGGGAATTCTCATCTGCTATGACATCCGCTTCCCGGAGCTGACCCGGGCCATGACCGTGCCGGGGCTGGAACTGCTCTTCATGGTGTCTCAGTGGCCGGACGCGCGCATTCCCCATTTGCAGGTGCTCACCCAGGCCCGGGCCATTGAAAATCAGATGTACCTGGCCTGCTGCAATGCCTGCGGCAAAGCGGGGGATACCCAATACGGTGGCAATTCCTCTGTCATCGACCCCTGGGGCCAGGTGCTGGCCCGGGCCGGGGCAGGGGAGGAAATCATCACCGCCCAGTGTGATTTCCAGGTCAACGCCAAAATCCGCACCTCCATGCACATCTTTGCCGACAGAAGACCGGATTTGTATTAGGATACAGTAAATTGGTATTTTGCGACCGGAACCGACGTACCTCTTGGCTCCCCCTCTGGGGGAGCTGGCTGCCCCGAAAGGGGCGCCCCTGAGAGGGCCAATGTAGTGGTTTTCTGTCACCATTATCTTACTTCGGTACCCTCTCAGTCAGCCTGTTCGGCTGACAGCTCTCC
>JALFGI010000183.1 GCA_022777455.1 Clostridiales bacterium
GGAGAGCTGGCAGCCGTCAGGCTGACTGAGAGGGTACCGCAGTAAGACAATGGCAACCAAAATCCATGTGTTGCCCTCTCAGTCTGCCCCTATGGGGCAGCCAGCTCCCCCATAGGGGGAGCCAAGGGGTGCGTCAATCCCTGCCCGCCAAATTACAATTTGCCAATTTGCGGAATAAACGCCCATACGCGAAAACATTATTCCATCTCTCTTGTGATGTTTCTCAGCCAGATGTACTTCCGGTAATGGTGGAACACCACCGGGAGCTTGATGATCTCGTCCATGCTGCACAGGCAGAATACCACGGGGGCGGGGAGGTGCCACCAGAAGGCGGCCATCAGGCTCAGGGGCACGCAGATGCACCACATGAAAATGATGTTGGTGTTCATGTCGAACTTGGCGTCGCCGCCGGCACCGAAAATGCCGTCCAGCACCACATGGTTGATGGACTGGGCCGCGATGTTCAGGCCCGTGAAGGCAATCATGATTTTCAGGTACCCGGCGGCCTGGGGGGTCAGCTCCGTAATGCGCATGATCACGGGCGTCATGACCACCAGAGCCGCGCCGGTGCAGATGCCCACAATGGCGGAGAGCTTGGTCAGCCGGGCACCGTATTCCTTGGCCTTGTCCAGCAGATTGGCGCCCAGCAGATTTCCGATCATGATGCCGGCGCCGCCGCCCACGCCCCGGATCAGGCAGGAGATCAGGCTCTTGGCCACGGCGGTGATGGAGTTGGCGGCCACCGCGTCACCGTCCATGTGCCCCAGCACCACCGAGTAGGACATAAACGCGATGCCCCACACCAGGCTGGCACCGATCACCGGGGTGGTGTAGCGGAGAAAGTCCCGAAAGAGCAGCTTGTCCGCTTTTTTGAGTAGCCAGCGCCACCGCAGCTGCACGCTGCTCTTGCGCCGGGTGACCACCACCGCCAGCACCAGCTCCACCAGCCGGGCGATTACCGTGGCCAGGGCGGCGCCCTCAATGCCCATGGCGGGGGCACCCAGCCAGCCGAAAATGAACACGCCATTGAGAATGATGTTCACCACCACCGCAATGCTGCTGATGATGGAGCTTTCGGCGGTGTGCCCGGTGTTTTTCAGCAGGGCGAAATAGACCTGGGTGATGCCGCACAGGAAATAGGAGGGGGCCACCACCCGCAGGTAGCCGGCGCCCAGGGGAATCAGGGACTGGTCGCTGGTGAGGATGCGCATCAGGGTGGTGGGGGCGAACAGCGCCGCCAGGGTCACCGCCCCGCCCAGCACCAGAATGATTTTCAGACCTGTGGGGGCGATTTTTTCAATGGACTTGCCGTCCCCCTTGCCCCAGTACTGGGCAGCCATGATGCCCACGCCGATGCTGAAGCCTGTTACCAGCAGGCTCAGGAAAAACTGCACGTTGCCCGCCTGGGAGACGGAAGCCATGGACTGCTGGTCCAGCCGCCCCAGCATCACCGCGTCCGTCACACTGACCAGGGCCAGCATGAAGCTCTGCACCGCAATGGGCACCACCAGGCGCATCAGTTCGGAATAGAAGGGATCGTTCTTTTTTACCGTTGCCCCCATGGGAAACCTCCTGAAAATGTTGAATTCATAAAAATGCAGCTTGTTTTCGCCGCACTCCGAAGGCTATTGTAACGGTTTCCTCGGGAAAAAGCAAGGGATTTCCATTTATTATTACGGGTTTCGTTTCCATCCGCAAATTGCTGTTTATCGATTACGCCACCGTAGGGGCGGCTATTAGCCGCCCGTGCGGTACAAGCTTACAATGCTGAACCAGGCAGGGCGAATCCGTACCAATTTCCCACATTTGTACCATTCAACCAAACACTCGGCCCGCTACCTGGCGGGAGGCTGATTTGCCTCCCCTACAGTGGGGCTGGGCGTTGATCCACCCCGCCAAATCGCAATTTTCCTTCTTGCCGCGTGATCAGAAATTCCCGGGGAGGCGAGCCTCCCCGGGAAAGAACAGCCGCGGGTCCCCTTGCAGGGGGTATCTGCTGGAAGGGCACCCGCCCTTGGAACAATATGGGAAAGGGAATCAATCCGTGGAATCGTCTGCAATATAGATGTGTTTCACAAAGGCCAGGCCGCCGTTGACATTCAGACCGTCTTTCTTCTTTCCACTGATCTGGTCCATCTCCTTGTCAATGGGAAGGTCGGTGTTCAGCTTTTTCAGCTTCCAGGCCCAGTCGAACTTGGAAGGATAGTCGCCGCAGTAGACTTCGCCGAAGGCATCGGATTCGATCTGCTTCTTTTCCTCCAGCCACTTGCCGATTGCGGGATCGTACCAGCTGAGTTCGTAGGTGTCGTAGGGCCGCAGACCTCTTACATGGACACGGGGAGCGTCCTTCTCCGAGTAGCCCATAATCAGATCCCGCTTTTTGGTCGCGGCGCAGGAGATCCAGCCCCGCCAGCCGCTGACCGCACCCTGAAAATTGGGGGAGACAAGCTCGTCATCGGGAATCAGCTCCTGATAACGTTTGCCCTCGGACAGCAGGAACTCCCGGACGTACTGCACCATGTAGGACGCGGGGAAGGTCATGGTGTCCCAGATCTTCCAGGGCGTCTCTTCCGGCAGGACGTTGCCGCTCCAGCCGGCTTCAAAACCTGCCAGCAGGCCGGCAAAGGCGCCGTTCAGCGCGCTGCCCCAGAAGGAGGAGCGGCAGTTCAGATGGTCCTCCACGCTGTTCACATTTCCGAAGAGGAGCGTCCTGTCGGTATTTTCACCGTCGCCGTTGCGGAGCATGGTGATATGGCCGGAGTAATAGGGTTCACCGTTGATGGCGGGAACCGGATGCTCGTCATTGAAGATGTCGGTCAGAAGCCAATGGTACTGATGATCCCGCCAGTTGCCGGTCTGGTCGAAGGTTTTCCAATGCTGCTCTTCGGGGCCGCCATAGGCGGTTTTGGTGGAGCCGGGGGCATTGGTTCCGAACAGCGTGCCAAAGGGCGGCTGGCCGTACAGGTCGATCATCAGGTTGATGGGTTCGTTAAATTCCCGGGAATCGATGGTCTGGAGCTTTCCGTCGAAGTGGATCGGGCTGAAAAGCACATTGCTGGCCTGATAACGGGTGAATAGATACTGAATGTAACGGGTGTAGACCATGGGCCAATCGTAGTAGTACTTCCAGGTCTTGGAGGAATCCCGACGGAGGGCTTCCATAAACACGGTGATGCCGTGGTCATTCAGCCACTGGACCTTCTTATCCAGCACCTTGAAATATTCGGGATTGATCCGGTCGTAATCCGGAACCAGGTCCTCATAGCCCTTGATTTTGCCGGGGAAGAAGAAGGGACGGCCGCCCTCGTTGTGCATATCCCGGGCAGAAGTATCGGGCGCGCCGCTGAGCCAATCCTCCACGCTGCAGGATGCCCAGGCGCCCCGGACATAGGTATCGTGCTCATCGTCAATGCGGATGGTGGCGGGCTTGCCGTCATTGGCCCAGGTGGGGAAGGCCACAATGGTGCCAACTGTGTTGTAGCCCTGCTTCAGGCGATGCCGCGCCATATCCTTCATGGACATATCCGGGCCGATGGGACGCTCCTGCTCGTCGTCCACCCAGGGGTAGCGCCAGGAGGCGAGACCCCACCAGGTGTCGCCCACCATGATATAGGGCGTTCCGTCGGCGTACTCCATAGCGTGACCGTTTTCGGTGGCTTTGATGATGCCCCGGCGGCAGACGTTTTCCTGCTTTTCCTCCTCCGTCCATTCCAGGGCGAGGTAACCGCCGGAAATTCCGACCAGGCCGGCGTCATTCACGGAAGCGCCGGTGGTATAGGTCCAGGTGCCGGGAGCCGTGGCGGTGACGCAGATGCGCCAGGTATCTCCCCCATCCCAGAAGCCGAACACTCGCTTGCTGAAATCCGGGCCCTGCAATTGTGCCCAGACGGTTACATCGGTATAGGGATTTTTATATTGTTCGGTGGCATGAAGAACGATCTCATGCACGTCCCACATGTGGATAACGGCCTGTTTCATATTGAGCTCCTTTCTTTTCCCATCAATCCGGATGATGAAAATGATTACCTTTTTGAAAAAACACCGGCATGCCAGGAGGCTTCTGTGCCATAACACGGAATTGCTTTGCGATGCCCGGTTCGCCCAGCACACAAACAAATTGTAAATTGGAGGGCACAATTTACCGTCAGTTCAATGCGCTGAGAAGGGGAGAACGGAAAACATCCTCAAAGGTGGGCACGGAATCCGCTGCGCCTGGCCGGGTGACGGCGATGGCACTGGCTACGGTGGCCAGCTTCAGGGTGCGGGTCATGGGCAGGTCCTCGCAGATGCCCCGGATGAAATAACCCGTAAACGTGTCACCCGCTGCGGTGGTATCCACTGCCTCAACCCGGCAGGCCTTTTGGTGGATTTGCTCCTCATCGGACACATAGATGCATCCGGCCTTGCCGAGGGTCAGCAGCAGGTTGGTTCTGGGATACAGGCGGCGCAGTTCCTGGACAATTTCGCTGCAGTCCCGCTTTCCGCTGAGGCCTTCGCCCTCCACCTCATTGACGATCAGCCAGGTTACCTTGTCCAAGGGATAGCGCTTCACCGCTTCGCTGTAGGGGGCCGCGTTAAAAGCGATGCGAAGCCCGGCGGCGGATGCCCGCTCCATGATGTAGGGAATCAAATTGACTTCGTTCTGAAGGACCAGGATATCTCCGAGGCTGAACTGCCCAAGCACGAAGTCCACATATTCCTCCGTCAGCTGTTGATTGGTGCCGCCATAAAGCAGAATACAGTTCGAGCCATGCCTGTCCACCTGAATAATCGCATGACCGTTGGCACCCTGCCCCAGGCGCATCAGGGAGGTATCCACCCCTTTTTCCCACAACTTTTCCTTCAGGAAGCCGGCTTCCGCGCCGATCAACCCGGCATGGCACACCTCTGCGCCAGCCTGGGCGATGGCAATGGATTGATTCAGGCCCTTGCCGCCGCAGCCGATCCCAAGGGATAGGCAGTCCATGGTCTCACCGGGCTGCACAAAGTGATCCACCTGGTAAATATAGTCAACATTGCACGAACCGATATTCAACACTTTCAATCTTTGTCACCTCGTCAATCTGGAAGTCGGAGCCGGCGCGAACCGGCTCCGACTGTGGAGGGTTACTTCGTGGAATCTGTTTCGATAAAGGTCATTTTGACATTGTTTGTCCGGACCAGACCCGGGCCCAGGGTATCCACCCGGGGTTCGGTGTTGATTTTCTTTGCCTTGAAGGCCCAGTCGAATTCGTCGGGATCTTCGGGAAGCAGGATGCTGCCGAAATGGTTAGCTTCCAGCTGATACTTCTTCTCCAGCCACTGGCCGGTGCGGGGATCGAAATAGCTGATTTCGTAGATGTCATAGGGACGCAGGCCACGCAGACGCACGGGCGGGCAGTCCTTCTCCGTATAACCGAAGATCAGGTCCCGCTCCTTGGTGGCTGCCGCATAGGCCCAGCCCCGCCAGCCCGTGGGATTGCCCGCCTTGCTGGGGAAGAGCAGGTCCGGCTCGGGGATCAGATCCATGTAGCGCTTGCCCTCGGAGAGGATAAAATCCCGGTAGTAGCGGGTCTGGTAGCTGGCCGGGAAGGTCATCACGTCCCAGATTTTCCAGGGGGTCTCCTCCGGCTCCACGTTGGCGCTCCAGCCGGCCTCAAAGCCCGCCAGGTTGCCGCCCAGGCCGCCGGAGAGCAGGCTGCCATACAGGGAGGAGCGGAAGTTCATATGATCCTCGGGGCTTTCCACATTGCCGAAGATGCATTCCTCCAGCTCACCCTGGCTGTTGGTCATGATGGCCACATGGCCGGAATAATAGGGTTCGCCGTTGATGGCGGGCACGGGGTGCTCGTCCTCGTAGATGTCCTCCATCAGCCAGTAATGCTCGTGATCCCGGAAATTGCCGGTCTGATCCATGGTTTTCCAGCGCTGTTCGCCCAGGCTGCCGTAGGCCGTCTTGGTGGAGCCGGGGGCATTGGTGCCAAGCAGGGTGCCGAAGGGAGGCGCGCCGTACAGGTCGATCATCAGATCGATGGGCTCGTTGAACTCTCTGGCATCAATGGTCTGGGATTTGACATCGAAGTGGATGGGGCTGAAGATGGTGTTGTTGGCCTGGTAGCGAGCGCTGAGGTACTGAATGTAGCGGGTATAGACCATGGGCCAATCGTAGTAATATTTCCAGGTCTTGGAGGAATCCCGCCGGAGGGCTTCCATAAACACGGTAAAGCCGTTGGCGTTCAGATAGTTGACCTTCTTGTCGAAGGCCTGGAAATAGGCGGGATTGATCCGGTCGTAATCGGGGACCAGGTCTTCATACCCCTTGATTTTTCCCGGGAAGAAGAAGGGGCGGCCGCCCTCGTTGTGCATGTCCCGGGCGGTGATCACCCGGTCGATGTCGGTGCGGAACCAATCCTCCACGCCGCAGACCGCCCAGGCGGCGCGGATGCAGGTGTTGTGCTCGTCCGGGATGTTGATGGTATAGGGCTTGCCGTCGTTCGCCCAGGTGGGATAAGCTACAATGGTGCCGATGCAGTTGTAGCCCTGGCTCTTGCGGATGCGGATCATGTCCTTCAGAGTCATATCCGGGCCCTGGGGACGCTCCACATCGTCATCCGTCCAGGGGAACCGGTAGGTGGGCAGCGGCCACCAGGTATCACCTACCATCACATAGGGGGTGCCGTCGGCATACTCCATGGCGTGACCGTTTTTGGAGGCCCGGATGATGCCCCGGCGGCAGGGATTCTCCTGCTTTTCCTCCTCCGTCCATTCCAGGGCGAAGTAGCCGCCGGAAATCCCGGCCAGGCCGGCGTCGTTCACGGAAGCGCCGGTGGTGTAGGTCCAGGTGCCGGGGGCATTGGCGGTGACGCGGATGCGCCAGGTGTTGTCTCCATCCCAGAAGCCAAAGACCCGCTTGTCAAAGCCGGGGCCCTTCAGCTGCGCCCATACGGTGACATCCGTGTAGGGATTGTCATAGGTGTTGTGTGCGTGCAGAATGATCTCGTGCACATCCCACATATGGATGACTGCTTCTTTCATATGATCGTCTCCTTTTACTTTGTGGAATCATCGGAAATATGGTAGCGCGGCACAAAGCCAAGGCCCATATGGTAGTTCTTTCCGGTTCCGTCCTCGTGGATGGCCCGGTCAATGGGCAGGTCCGTGTTGGTCTTTTTAACCTTCCATGCCCAGTCAAATTCATCCGGGAATTCCCCCAGAACGATCTCGCCAAAGTTGGAGCAGGTCAGCTCCTTCTTCTCCTCCAGCCACTGGCCGGTGCGGGGATTGAACCAGGACAGCTCATAACTGTCATAGGGCCGCAAACCACGGATCTTGACTTTCAGCGCGCCCTTTTCAGAGTAGCCCATCACCAAATCCCGCTCCTTGGTGGCCGAGCACATTGTCCAGCCTCGCCAGCCGGAGGAGGGGCCATTGTAGTTGGGGGACACCAGGTTCTGGTCCGGGATCAGCTCCTGATACCGTTTTCCTTCGGAGAACAGGAAGTCCCGCACATACTGTACCATATCCGCCGCGGGGAAGGTCATGATATCCCAGATCTTCCAGGGCTCTTCTTCCGGTTCCACATTGCCGCTCCAGCCGGCCTCAAAGCCTGCCAACAGGCCGCCATAGGCGCCGGAAAGCACGCTGCCATAGTAGCAGGAGCGGCAGTTCAGATGATCCTCCACGCTGCTGACATTGCCAAACACCAGTTGGATAATGTTGCCGTCGTCGTCCCGTATGATGCTGGTATGGCCGGAATAATAGGGTTCGCCGTTGATGGAGGGCACCGGGTTGTCGTCGTGGTACATATCCGTCAGCAGCCAGTAATACTGGTGGTCCCGCCAGTTGCCGGTCTGGTCGAAGGTTTTCCAGTGCTGCTCCTTGGGGCCGCCGTAGGCGATCTTGGAGGAACCGGGGGAATTGGTGCCAAGCAAGGTGCCGAAGGGGGGCGCGCCGTATAGATCAATCATCAGGTTGATGGGTTCATTGAACTCTCGGCTGTCGATGGTGGACAGCTTTCCGTCAAAGTGGATAGGACTGTACAGGGTATTATTGGCCTGGTAACGGGCGCTGAGGTACTGAATGTAGCGGGTGTAGACCATGGGCCAATCGTAGTAGTATTTCCAGGTCTTGGAGCAGTCCCGGCGCATGGCCTCCATGAAAACGGTAATGCCGTGGGCGTTCAGCCAGTTCACTTTCTTATCGAAGGCCTGGAAAAACTTGGGATTGATCCGGTCATAGTCGGGAACCAGATCCTCGTAGCCCTTGATCTTTCCGGGGAAGAAGAAGGGGCGGCCGCCTTCGTTGTGCATATCCCGGGCATGGGCGTCCAGCTTGGTATACCACTCCTCCACGGAACACATCGCCCAGGCGCCCCGGACGAAGGTGCCATATTCATCGTCGATCTTGATGGTGGCGGGATAACCATCATTGGCCCAGGTGGGATAGGCGACGATGGTGCCGATGCAGTTGTAGCCCTGCTTCAGACGGTGGCGCACCATGTCCTTCATGGTCATATCGGGGCCGATGGGGCGCTCCTGCTCGTCATCCGTCCACGGGAACCGATAGGTCGCCAGAGGCCACCAGGTATCACCCACCATGAAGAAGGGGGTACCGTCGGCGTACTCCATGGCGTGACCGTTGGCCGTTGCCCGGATGATGCCCCGGCGGCAGGGATTCTCCTGCTTTTCCTCCTCCGTCCATTCCATGGCAAAGTATGCACCGGAAATCCCTGTCAGGCCGGCATCGTCAACGGAAGCGCCGGTGGTGTAGGTCCAGGTGCCGGGAGCCGTTGCGGTGACGCGGATGCGCCAGGTATTGTCTCCGTCCCAGAAGCCAAAAACCCGCTTGTCAAAACCGGGGCCCTTCAGCTGTGCCCACACAGTGACATCTGTATAGGGATTGTCATAGGCGTTGTGTGCGTGCAGAACAATCTCATGCACATCCCACATGTGGATTACTGTTTCTTTCATCACGAGAGATCCTTTCTGAAACCTCGAATGAAAACGATTACATTTTCGAGTATATAAACCTTTTCATTTTTTGTCAAGTGGGCGTGGAGAAAAAACCAAGAACTTGGAGATTCTGTAAAAATCAGATCCGAATTTTTTGTTGAGTTTGCTACCACCCGGGCAGCGCTTCAAAAGGGCAGGGAGCCTTTGGCGGCCAAAAAGCCCGCCTTCAGCCGAAGGCGGGCTTGAATACATGAGCGGGAGAAAGCTGCCGGTCAGACCTCCCGGGTGGAGGAATTGATCTTCAGAAGGGGTTCAAAGATAACCTCCCGATAGCCGATACCGGGATTTTCGATCCGGGAAAGAAGCATTCCCGAGGCCTTTTCCGCGATAAAGGCGGGATTCAGGGTCACAAAGGTTGGCTGGATACGGAACAGGTCGCTGTAGCGGATGTTGCCGAAGGAGACAACGGAAACGTCCTCCGGCACGGAATACCCGCTGTTGTGCAGGTACCGGTAGGCACCGATGGCCATATCGTTGTTGGCCACCACAATTGCCGTGGGGGGATCGGGAAGGCTCATCAGGAATTTGCATCCGGCAATGCCGCCTTCCTCGTTGAAATGGCCGGAATTGTAGCTGTAGGGATAGTGATCGTCTACGGTCACGCCGATTTTCTGCATTGCCTCCGTGAAACCCGCAAGACGCTCCCGGCCGGTGCTGGTGGAAAGATCCGAGGTCAGAATGGCAATTTTCCGATGCCCCTGCTTGATCAGATGCTCTGTCAGCATATACACGCCGCCCCGGCCGTTGGAGCCTACGAAATCGCCTACAAAATCGGGGCTCCCCACACTCCGGTCAACCAGGGCGATAGGGATTGTTTTGCTCAGTTCGCACACATAGCCGTCATTTTTGCCGGTGGTATTCAGGATGACTCCCGCCACATTCTGGCTCTGCACCCGCTTCAGGTACTGCAGCTCCAGGGCCGGATCATCCTCCGTGCTGCAGACCATCAGGCTGTAGCCCGCTTTCCGCAGGTTTGCGTCAATCACCTTTGCCATGGTGGTAAAGTGGTTGTTGGCGATGTTGGAGATCAGAAATGCCACAAGATTACTGGAGTCCGTTTTCAGATTCCGCGCCGCAATGTTGGGAATATACCGGACCGCCTCGATGGCTTCGTGGACACGGCTGACCGTTTCGCTGCGAACATTATTGGAATTGTTGATTACCCGGGATACTGTCGCGACGGAGACGCCCGCTCTTCGGGCTACATCCTTGATTGTAGTTTCTCCCATATACCGTTCTCACCAATCTGTAGTTTTTTTATACCCTGAGATGGATCAAATGCCGCGGATCTCCCCGGGGGAAAGGCATTCCTGCGTTCCGTTGGCGCTTCAAACAACAGGGTACCTGGCATTTTGCGCAGAATGATACCAAAATTATAACTTCTCGCCGCATAATTGTCAAGGATAATTAGATTAAAACGTTTACATTTGTTCCTGGCATCAGAATTACCGGAGAAACGGATCGAAACGTTTGTACAATTCTGCTGCGGTTTTGCTGATTTGGATACTGGCTGTGAATTATGCACAAAGAATATGGCAAAATATCGTTCTGATTTACAAAAAATGATACCCCTCTTGACAAAGGTTTCGGAATGTGTTAACTTGAAAGCACCGAAATGAAAACGATTACAATCTTCATGCGGTAAAAACAAAAAAGGAGTTGCAAAAAATGAAAAAGTATTTCGCCCTCATCCTTGCCATGCTGATGATTATTGGCTGCGTGAGCGTTACTGCTGCTGCCGATAATTCCGATCGCGTTCTGAACATTGGCATCAGCTCGGAAATCTCCAACATCGTCCCCATGTCAAACAATGTGGCCGTGGCCAACCGGGACGGACTGATCGTATTTGCTCTCTATGATCCCCTGCTTTGGTACGATACCACCACCGACACCCTGAACCCCTGGATCGCCACCGAGTGGAGCCACAGCGACGACGGCCTGGAGTGGTACTTCACCATCCGTGACGATGTCTACTTCCACAACGGCGACAAGATGACCGCCGAGGACGTGGCCTGGTCCCTGAACCTCATCCCTGAGAACCCCGTTGTCACCGACGCCAACATCCCCGGCTTCGGCCACGCGGAGGTTGTGGACGATACCCATGTCAAGGTTGTTATGGATACCGTGTTCGCTGCTGCTGATAACTTCTTCGCCTCCTACCACATTGTCATGCTGGACAAGAGCTACCAGGAAGAAGTGGGTTGGGAAGGCTATATTGATCACCCTATCGGCACCGGCCCCTACAAGTTTGTGGACCGCGCCCTGGGCGCTTATGTGAAGATGGAGGCCAACGAGCAGTACTGGCAGGGCGCGCCCGACATCAAGTATGTCAACCTGAACATCCTGCCCGACGCCAACTCCCAGCTGCTGTCCCTGGAGGCCGGGGAAGTGGACGTACTGCAGAACGTCTCCCTGGCAAACTGCCAGAAGGTGGAAATGATGGATGGCTTCACAGTTGATTACTGCGTTGCCAAGACCGTTGCGTTCATTAACTGGGGCGCAAACTCCAAGCTGGATACCGACGAGAACCTGCGTAAGGCCGTGGCCAGCGCCATTAACTATGATTCCATCTGCACGATTCTGAACAAAGGACACACCGTGCCCGTCACCATGATGATCGCTCCCGGCATCCGCTGCCGTCCCGAGGATGGAACCTTTACCGCCGCGCTGTCCTATGATCCCGAGGCTGCCAAGGAGTATCTGGCCCAGTCCACCTATACCAGCTCCGACACGCTGTCCATCGTGGTGACCGCCGGCGCGAAGGAGGAGAGCGTCTGTAAGGTCATTCAGGGCAATCTTCAGGAAATCGGCATCAACGCCGAGCTGAAGGCAATTGACGGCGCCACCTACTCCACCCTGACCGGCGAAGGAAACTTCGACATCGGAATTTATTCCACCCTGCCCAGCCTGTATGACTGCAACCTGATGTATCAGTTCTATATTCCCGGCACCAAGACCTTCGATAACTCCAAGTGCGAGCAAAAGGAAGAGCTGGGCGCCCTGGCCATCGCTTCTCTGACGGAGCTGGATGAGGAGGCCCGTACCGATATCTTCCGCCAGATGGCCAACATTATGAACGAGCACGCGGTGAAGCTGCCCCTGTATCAAGACTGCAACACCTTCTGCTACAACTCCTCCGTTACCAACGTGCACGCCATCCCCGGCACCAACGTGCGGATTGCGGAGTGGACCTGGGCGGACTAACGGACCGCTGAGCCGGATCTTCCCGGCAGAGCAGTGCGGAAACAGGTCCCATCCTTTTCCCGCCGTTTTATACCGCGCTACCGAATGGGTTGACCCTCCGGGGTCAACCCATTCAAAGAAAATACGCAGAAAGAAGGAGAATTACTGTGGCAAAATATATTGCAAAACGCCTTTTACAGATTATTCCCACATTTCTTCTCCTCACCCTCCTTGTATATACGATCCTTTCTCTGTCTCCTGCGGACCCTGCTATGATGCGTCTTGGCAACGGTGCCACCCAGGAAGCCATTGATGAAATCCACCACGAACTGGGACTGGATCAGCCGCTGCTCGTCCGATATGGCAAGTACATGTGGGAGCTGTTTACAAAGGGTGAGATGGGAAAATCCTGGGTCATGCAGACCAGCGTCAAAAAGAACTTTATTCAGCGTCTCCCCAACACCCTGCTCCTGACGGCAATGGCGCTGCTGCTTACCTCCGTGGTGGGTATTGTGGCCGGTGTTTTCGCTGCGGTGAACCAGAATTCCGCCGGCGACCGCATTACCATGATTCTGGCCATGCTGATCATCAGTCTGCCAAACTTCTTCCTTTCCCTGATCTGTCAGATATTTATCTGCCTGAAGCTGAAATGGCTGCCGGTGGCCGGCGCCGGCTCCTTCCGCCACTTTATCCTGCCTTCCATAATGCTGGCAGCCAGCCGTGTGGCCGGTCAGATTCGGCTGACCCGGTCGAGCATGCTGGACGTGCTGGGGCAGGACTACATCCGCACCGCCTACGCCAAGGGCTGCTCCAAGCTGCGGGTTGTCAGCTATCATGCCCTGCGCAACGGACTGCTCCCCGTGATTACCGGCATCGGCAACCAGGTGGGCGGTCTTGTAGCCGGCGCGGTTACCGTCGAGACTATTTTCGCCATTCCCGGCGTTGGCTCCATGCTGGTCAACGCGGTGCGCAGCAACGACATTCCCGAGGTCATGGGACCCATCATTTTCATTTCGCTGCTGGTGTGCGTAGTGAATCTGCTGGTGGATTTCCTTTATGCGGTGGTTGACCCCAGAGTCAAGCTGCAATATCGCTGATACGGAGGTGAACATACGATGACCAGAAAACGCGCAAAAGAAATGGAAAATGCCGCTGCTCGGGGCAGCATGTCCCAGGGCAGAATGATTTGGATTCGCTTCCGTAAAAATCGCCTTGCCGTCATCGGCCTGGTGGGCATCATTCTGATGATGCTGATCTGCTTCACCTCTCCGCTGTACATCAGCTGGGACCGGGTGATTCACCAGGATCTGATGCTGGAAACCGTGTCCCCCTGTAAGGAATTCCCCTTCGGTACGGACCAGTTTGGCCGGGACCTGTTCGCGCGAATCCTGCGGGGCGGTGTTTACAGCCTCTCCTCCGGCTTCATTGTCATGTTCGGTGCGCTGATCCTTGGGCTGCTGTTTGGCAGCGTCGCGGGCTACTTCGGCGGCAAGATCGATACCATTATCATGCGTCTGATGGACGTATTCATGTCCGTGCCCAATCTGCTGATGGCCATGACCTTGATTGTGGTATTCGGCCAGGGGATCGGGAGCCTGTGGCTGGCGATGGCGCTGAGCTCCTTCCCCGGCATTGCCCGGACGGTACGCTCCTCCATCATGACCACTCGATCGGCGGAATATGTGGATGCGGCCCATATTTACGGCTCCTCCACGGCAAAGATCCTGATCAAGCACATCCTTCCCAACTGCATCGGCCCTGTGGTCATTTCGGCCACACTGATGCTGGGCTCCACCATTCTGGGCATTGCCGGTATGGGCTTCTTGGGAATCGGCATTGCCTCCCCCACCCCGGAATGGGGCACAATCCTTTCCGAAGTCAAGGACTACATCCGTTTCTATCCGTATTTGGGCATTATTCCAGGCACCGCCATTGCGCTGAGCGTCATCTTCATCAACTTTATGGGTGACGGCCTGCGGGACGCGCTGGACCCCAGAATGAAAAAGTGAGGCACTGCATATGGAAGAATTACTGAATATTTCCAACTTGCATGTTCAATACAATACGGATGACGCAGTTGTTCACGCGGTCAACGGCGTGAATCTGGTGATCCACAAGGGCGAGGCCATGGGCCTGGTGGGAGAAACCGGCGCGGGAAAAACCACCACCGCCCTGAGCATCCTGAACATTCTGCCGGAGCAGGTTGGCCAGATCACCCAGGGCACCGTTACCTACAACGGCAAAGACGTTCGCACCATGAATAAAAAGGAGCTGCGGGCCATGCGCGGCAAGCAAATCTCCATGATCTTTCAGGACCCCATGACCAGCCTGAACCCCATCATTACCGTGGGCGATCAGATCGGCGAAATGCTGAAGCTCCATTTCAACAATATGACCAAGGAGGAATGTGCCAACCGGATCGAAGAGATTCTGAAGCTGGTGGGAATTCCCCCGGAGCGGAAAAACGAATACCCCTTCCAGTTCTCCGGCGGCATGAAGCAGCGCATCGGCATTGCCATCGCTCTGGTCTGCCAGCCCGATCTGCTGATTGCCGACGAACCCACCACCGCGCTGGATGTCACCATTCAGGCCCAGATCCTGCAGCTGATGCGGGATCTGAAGAAGAATTTCAACACCGCGATGATCATGATTACCCACGACCTGGGTATTGTGGCGGAAACCTGTGACAGCGTCAGCGTGATGTATGCCGGTGAGATCATCGAAACCGGCACCGTGGAGGATATCTTTGAGAAGATTCATAACCATCCGTATACCATCGGTCTGTTCAACTGCATTCCCAAGCTGAATTCCAACGAGAAACGGCTGACCCCCATTGAAGGCTTTGTGGTGGATCCTACCCAACTGCCCTCCGGCTGCAAGTTCCACGACCGCTGCCCCTATGCCACTGCGCGCTGCAGCGAGGAGAACCCCGCAAGCTACCGGAAGGGTACCCACCAGATCAAATGCTTCCGCTATGAAAACTGGGGAAAGGAGGAGCAAGCATGAGCACCCCCATTATTGAAACCAGACATCTGACCAAGTATTTCAAGACGCCCCGCGGGCTGCTCCACGCCGTGGAGGATGTGAGCCTGACCATTGAGCCGGGAAAGACCATCGGCGTCGTGGGCGAATCCGGCTGCGGCAAGACCACCCTGGGCCGCGTCATCACCCGGCTGGAAACCGCGACCTCTGGCGAGGTTTACCTGGACGGAAGGGAGATTCTTCAACTGAAGGGGCGGGAGAAGAATGCCATCTACCATGACATGCAGATGATCTTCCAGGACCCCTACTCCTCCCTGAATCCCCGGATGTCCGTGGGGAATATCATCTCGGACCCCATTGAAACAATGGGCGCGAAAATGTCCCACAAGGAGCTGAACGAGAAGGTTCTGCACCTGATGGAGACCGTTGGCCTGCCCGCCCGCTACTACAACCAGTACCCCCATGAGCTGGACGGCGGCAGACGGCAGCGGGTGGGACTGGCCCGGGCATTGGCGCTGGACCCTAAATTCATTGTATGCGACGAGCCGGTTTCCGCTCTGGATGTTTCCATTCAGGCGCAAATCCTCAACCTGCTGATGGATCTGCAGGATGAGAAACAGCTGGCCTATATGTTCATTACCCATAATCTATTCGTTGTGAAGCACATCAGCCATGACATCATGGTCATGTACATGGGCCAGGTTGTGGAATACGCGGACAAGGAAGAGCTGTTTGCCCATCCTACTCACCCCTACACCAAGGCGCTTCTGGCGGCTATTCCCCAGCCTGATCTTTCCAGACGGGGCAAGTCCCGGGAGCTGCTCACCGGCGAAGTCTCTAGTCCCATTGAGCCGAAACCCGGCTGCCGCTTTGCAGCCCGGTGCCCCTACGCATCCGCCAAATGCCGGGAGGCCGCCATTCCCCTGAAGGAAATCGCGCCCCATCATTATTGCGCCTGTACGCTGTTCTGACACTGCGGTCAAACCGTTTCGGCTGAAAGCTTATTCAAAAAGGAGGAATCATTATGAAAATTGCCGTTGGCTCCGATCACTGCGGCTACAAGATGAAGATGCAGATGCTCCCGTATCTTCAGGAGAACAACGAGGTCACGGATTACGGTTGCTATTCTACCGATATGGTGGATTTTCCCGATATTGCCCAGGAAGTCTGCGGCTCGGTTCTGTCCGGCAAGGCGGAACGGGGAATCATGTTCTGCAGCACCGGTTGCGGCGCGGTGATCGCCTGCAATAAGATCAGAGGTATCCGTGCCGCCCTCTGCCACGACACCTATTGCGCCCACCAGTGCGTGGAGCACGACAATGTCCAGATCCTTGCCATCGGCGGCGAGGTGATCGGCTACTACACCGCCAAAGAGGTGATCGACAGCTTCCTGGGGGCGGAATTCTCCGGTGAGGAGGAGTTTGTCCACCGCTTGGAGAAGCTGGAGTGCTTGGAAGCAAGATAAACAAAAGGTCGGCAGGGAATCGGGAAGCCCGGTGTGGGCATTCCGGTTCCCTGCTTGTGCGGGCAGTGCCCGCGGACAATGGCGCACCGGGCGTGTAAGTCATCCGGGACTCCTGGGCAATGCCCGGTAACGCTTTTGCAGTCCAAAACTTATAATTTAGCAGGCTGGATTATTGCCCAGCCAGTGTAGAGAAGGCTATCATGCCTCCCGCCAGCGAACGTGCCTGAGTGTTTGGTTGAATGGTAAAACGTCCAACGCTGTACGCTCTTTGCCTAACCTGATTCATCACCGCAGATTTGTACCGCGCGGGAGGATAAAGCCTCCCCTACAGTGGCTGCGTCAAGAAATTGTGGCGTGCAGAAACGTTACCGGGCACCACCCAGGAATCCCGTATGACACACCGGCCCGGTGCACCATTGGGGTGAAGCTCCCTGCGCTTCAAACAACAATTTGTCGGATTGCTGCGTCAAGCTGATTACGCATAATGAAAAGAGGATTTCTCCATGGCCCGTATTCCCGAAGGAACCAAACGTTCCACCTTCCTTTCCGTTCTGCTTTTTTCCCTCCCCCTGGCATTGACGGGAATTTTGCAGATTCTCTTTCATACGGCGGATATGATTATCGTCGGGCGCTTCGCCGGGAGCTCCGCTCTGGCCGCCGTGGGCGCAACCTCCTCCCTGGTGCATCTTCTGGTTGGCACTTTCGTCGGCACCTCCGTGGGCGCCAATATTCACGCGGCAAGGTGCCTGGGCGCGAATAACCTGGAAAAACTCCGGCGGGGCGTGTCCACCGCCGTCATTCTCAGCGCGCTGATGGGCATTTTTGTGATGCTCCTGGGTCAAACGGCCGCAAAGGGAATCCTGGTGCGCATGGGCACGCCGGAGGATATTTTGGAGGACGCCGCGCGGTATCTGCGCATTTATTTCTGGGGCGCGCCGGCGCTGCTGATTTACAATTTCTCTGCCGCCCTCCTTCGTGCCAATGGAGACACCCGCCACTCCCTTTATTTTCTGGTGATCGCCGGTGTGCTCAATGTGACGCTGAACCTGCTCTTTGTTATTGTGGCAAAGCTGGGGGTGGCCGGTGTGGCCTACGCCACGGTGATTGCGCAGCATGTCTCCCTTGCTCTGATTCTCCGGCTTCTGCTTATCACGCCCTCCCCGCTGCGGCTTTCCGCCGCCGCGCTCCGGTTCCATCCGAAGGAGGCGCTGGAGATTCTCTGCTACGGTTTTCCGGCAGGTCTGCAGGCTGCCGTTATTGACCTTGCAAATGTGACGGTGCAGAGTGCCGCCAACTCCTTCGGCACCGTCGTCGTCGCGGCCAACGCTGCTTCCGCCAGCATCTGCGGTTTTGTCTACACCGCCATGAATTCGGTGTACCATGCCTCCATCACTTTTTCCAGCCGCGCGGTTGGAAGCGGCGATTATAGAGGGCTCCCGTCCATCCTGGCTGCCTGCCTTCTGTCCGTGCTGGCCATTAGCCTGCCTCTGATTACGGCGGGCACAGCGTTGTCCCGGGAATTTCTCAGCGTCTACGTTTCCCAAACAGACCCCGCTTACGAAGCGGTCATCGACCAGGGAGTGATCCGGGCGTATTACTGCCTGGTGCCCTACTTTCTCTGTGGGTTTATGGAGGTTTTCTGCGGCATGGTGCGGGGGCTGGGATGCGCCTGGCTCCCTGTGCTGGCGAGTATGCTGGGCTGCTGCGGCATCCGCATTGCGTGGATATATACCGTGTTTCAGGCGGTGCATACGCCGGTTATGCTGTATCTTGTGTTTCCTGTCAGCTGGGTTGTCACCGCGCTGTTGCATATGACCTGTTTCATCATCCTCTACCGCAGGCAGACTTCGGATGGGGAAAAGTCCTTGCATTTTGCCCAGGAGGCCGTATAATCGGTTTATAAGCGTAAATACAGTGACAAATTGATGTTGGCGGGCAGTGCCCGTCCATTTCAAAGGGAGGACGCTCCTATGAAACAAAAATATCTGGAAGATTACCGCATCCACACCACCGTGGACGCGGGAGGGAAAATAAGGGATACGGCCGAGTATATCGGCCCGCTTTTCTGCTTCGTCCAGCCCCGGCGGGAGCGGCTTCCCGGACAGATTACCGCGCTGGTGGGAGCCTGCGCGGAGGCGGCGCTGCTCCTGCTGCCGCTGCTGCAGCGCAACCGGCTTTCCTCTGTTTTTTATGCCGTGCTCCCCCATATTGTGACGCTGGTTCCTCTGTGGTTTTCCCTCCGGAGCATCCTTCTGGCCCTGTGTCAGCCGGAGCCGTTGACCCGGGAGCAGGCCGACACCGTTGCCACCGGCTGCCAGTCCTGTCCGGGATTCGCCCTGGCCCTGTCCGGCGCTGCCGTCCTGGGCTGCTGCCTCTGGCTGCTCCTGTTCGCCCGGGGTCAGGCGGTGGGCAACGACTGGATCTTTCTGTGCTGCGACCTGCTGGCGTTTGGGACCAACCTGGTGCTTCTGAAAACACGGGGTAGCTTTGCCACCGTGGTTCGCTCAGAGCCGTGAATATGGCTTAGCCGCGAGTCGCAGAGGTCATTCACGCCTGGTGCGCTGCGCGGGCACTGCCCGCCAAATTACAGTTTTCCTTCTTCCCCCGTATAAGCAAAGCTCCCCTTTTTGGAGGGGAGCCTTGTTGCATGTGGGGGAATGATTTACTTTTTCCGCTTTTTATGTGCTTCTCTTGCCAGGTAAACCAGGATGCCCAGCCAGCAAACTGCCAGGCTCACCAGCAGGGCGACGGAGGCGCCGGGCAGGGGGCCCAGGGACTGGGCGCCGGACCGGCTGCCGGCGGAAATCTGATCCAGCCGGTATAGGGATGCGGTGTCGGAATAGAGCTTTTGGAAGAAAGCATCGTCCACCGTCTGCTTCCGGCGGATGGATTTGACTGTGGTCTCGATCAGCTCTCCCGCGGCGGAGCGGAGGGAGGCGGAGCCGTTGAACACCGGGGTGACGAAGGTCTTGTCCGCGTTTTCCAGCAGCAGCTTGGCGGCCTTCAGCTTCACCTCATAGTGCTCTGTGCCGTCCTCCCCCTCCCGGGAAAGGTAATCCTGATATTCCGGGCTTTCCTGGGCCTTGGAGGTGACGGGCACATAGCCTTCGGTGCAGGAGTAGCTGATCTGCACGTCGTTTGTCAGCAGGTACTGCATGAACAGCCAGGAGGCCAGTACCTCCTGAGGGTCCTCCTTGTTGAACAGGCACATGGAGGGGCCTTGGGAGATCATGCTGATGTTTTCCGGGTCAAACTGGGGGATGGGCAGCACCGCCGTCTCAAAGTCCACCAGTGCATCCTCGCTGATGTCCAGCAGGGGAGCTTTGCTTCCCATCCAGGTGGCGCCGGCGGTGGAGTCGATGGCAAAGATGCACTGCCCGGCGTTGAGGAAATTGGCGGGGTAGCTGGAAATCTTGAAGGTGGAGAAGGCCCCGGTTTTGGCGTGGACAGCGATGGTTTCCAGCAGGCTTTTGGTGGTGTCGTTGAAGATTTCGATGTTTCCGCTCTCGTCGGAGTATCCGGCGGAGCGCTGGTGGAGCATCTGAATCATCATGTTGTCCGTGGACTTGTAGATGAAGGGAATGAGCACCTTTTGGCCGTTGACCTTAAAGGTGCCGTCGGCGTTTTTCTCCATGGCGGCCTCGCTGACCTGCCACACATAGTCCCAGGTCAGCACCTCCGGCAGCTCAAAGCCCAGCGCCTCCACATAGGTTTTGTTTACATAACAGCTTTCCGTAGAGCGCATATAGGGCAGAGCGTACTGGTGACCGGAGAAGCTGCATTCCGCCAGGAATTCCGGGACGATTTCCTCTTTGCTGGGGGCGTCGAAGCCCACCTGGCTGCCGCCCAGGCCGTAGCGGCTGTCCACCAGAAGCTCGTCCAGGGGCACCACGATGTTCTCACCGGTGAGGTAGGTGGCGATGTGGTCCGGGTAGGTGATGCACACGTTGGGGGTGGTTCCGGTGGAGATATTGGTGATCACGTCGTTGTAAATCCGGCTGTAGTCGGTGTACAGGCGCATGTTCACGGTGATATTGGGGTAGAGCTCCTGGAAATTCGCGATGGCTTTTTTGTAGATTTCCGCCTGGGTCACATTGGTGTCGTTCTTGGCCCAGAAGGTGATTTCATACTGGCGGGTGGTGTCGAAGTTCTCCGGAATCCGGAAGGAGAGCTGCTCCCGGGCGCCGTGGCAGCCGGTCAGGGTCAGCAGCACCACTGTCAGCAGGGCAAACAGAAGCTTTTTCATCCTTTGGTGCCTCCTCTTGCCACACCGGCCATGATTTTTTTGTGGAAGATCAAAAACAGGATGATCAGGGGCAGGGAAATGACCACCACTGCCGCCATCATGGCGGGGATGTTCTCCCGGCCGAAGCCGTTCTCCCGAATCTCCTGAATGCCCACGGACACCAGAAAATGGTTGGGGTCCGTGGTAACCAGCCGGGGCCAGACGTA